>JBDTTS010000191.1:0-5094 GCA_039930525.1 Actinomycetes bacterium
CTCCAACGCCGGAATCAACGCCTCATACAACAACGTCTCAGGACCCATCCCCAACCCAAGACCCTGATTCGTCAACTCCAACACCGCCGGCGCATTACCCACCAACGTCTCATCAAACAACCCCTTCAAAACCTCATCAGGCGTCATGCCACGACCACCTTTCGATTGCGGGGGCGTTCGGCGGGGTCGAGAGCGCGCGAGATGGCGCGTGTCTCGGTGATGATCAGGCGTCCGACACCGGCAATCCGGTTGCCGGTGAGGCGGACCGAGGGGCCGGTGACCGAGATGGCCGCGACCACCGTGCCTTCGGCGTCGGTGATCGGAGCGGCAACGGCCATCAGGCCTGGCTCGAGCTCGTTGTCGGCGACGGCGTATCCGCGCCGCCGCACGCCCTCAAGGTCGGCCTCCAGCTGTTCGCGCGTGGTGAGGGTGCGATCGGTCCGTCGGTCGAGGCGTCCGCGCGGCATGTGAACTGCGCCGTACGCCAAGAACACCTTGCCGAGGGCGGTGCAATGGAACGGCACGTCACGGCCAACCCAGTTGGTGGCGCCCAGAAGGAACCGCGAGTCGACCTGCGCGATCTGGTCGACGGCCGTCGGACCAGGCACTGCCAGGTTTACGGTCTCGCCGGTGAGCTCGCCGAGACGAGCCAGGTGTGGTTGCGCGAGTCGAAGCAGCGCGTCGGAGCGACCCGAGCCCGCATACCGTGCGAGCACCGGGCCTGGCCGGACCGCCGAGTCGCTGCCGCGTCGCACGAGGCCGTGGCGCTCGAGGCTGGTGAGGATCCGGGATGCAGTGCTCTTCGGCAGCTCGGCGGTTGCCGCCAACTCAGCGAACGGCACTGGGTGATCGGCTTGCAGGACGGTCACCAGCAGGGTCGACGCTCGGTCGACGGCCTGCGTGCCGGTGGGAGGAGCCATGGAGTTCCTGTTCTGAGGCTGACGGAAGTGGCGATCGAGAGCGCCCGGTACGACGCCGAAAATGGAACATGAAGTTCTACTATGTGGAACTCAGATTCCACGCTGTGATAGTAGGATTCCAAAACCGAGCGGTCAAGTGATCGCGCGAATTCGCTACGGATGCCTGGAGGGTGCGCCGATGTTCGTCAACCGCATGCCGCGTTACGAGATCCTTTCTGAGGACTCGATGGCCACCTTGGACCGCGGATGGCGACGCATCGTCAGCGAGATCGGGGTCGAGTTCTTAAAGCCCGAAGCGCTTGACCTGTTTCGCGAGGCTGGTCAGAAGGTCGAAGGCGACAACGTCTTCTTCGACCCCGAGTGGGTGCTCGCCCAGGTGGCGAAGGCGCCGCGACAGTTCGACATCCAGGCCCGCAACCCTGACAACAACGTCCACATCGGCGGCGACCACATGGTCTTCTCCAGCGTCTACGGACCACCTTTCGTGCGCGAGGGTTCGGTGCGTCGTGAAGGAACCTTCGCCGACTACCAAAACTTCGCGAAGCTGGCGCAGTCGTTCAGTGCCATCGACAGCGTTGGTGGGGTCGTCGCCGAGCCGAACGACACGCCACTCGACTCCAGGCACCTCGACATGCTCTACGCGACGCTGACCCTCACCGACAAGATGTACATGGGCAACGTGGTCAGCGGGGTGAACGCCCGCGACACGATCGCCATGGGAGAGATCGTCTTCGGTGGACGCGAGGCGATCGAGAAGACGCCAGCCAGCATCTCGCTGATCAACTGCAACTCGCCGCTCCGGTGGGATGACCGGATGCTCGATGCCCTGTTCGAGTACTCAGCAGCCAACCAGCCAGTGGTGTGCACCCCGTTCATTTTGATGGGGGCGATGTCACCCGTCACCATTCCGGCGTCGCTCGCGCAACAGATCGCCGAGGCGCTCACAGGTATCGCGCTCACCCAGCTGATCCGGCCAGGAGCGCCAGTGGTCTTCGGCTCGTTCCTGTCGAACATCGACATGCAGTCTGGATCGCCGCAGTTCGGAACTCCCGAGTCGGCGCTCGGCCTGCTCTGCACTGGTCAGATCGCCCGCCACTTCGACTTGCCGTTCCGCGGCGGCGGTGGGCTGAACTCTTCGCAGGTTCCGGACGCGCAAGCGGGCTGGGAGTCGTTGATGACGATGATGCCGGCGTTCCTGTCGGGCACCAACTTCGTGATGCACACTGCCGGTTGGCTCGAGGGCGGCTTGGTCTCGTGCTTCGAGAAGTACGTGATGGACGTTCAGGTGCTGGAGATCTTGGAGAGAGAGTTCACGCCGCTGGAGATCACCGATGAAGACCTCGCGTTCGACGCTCACCAAGAGGTCGGGCACGGCGGGCACTTCCTGGGTGCCGAGCACACGATGGAGCGCTTCCGCACCTGCTTCTACCGGCCGTGGCTGTCGTCGTCCGACAACTTCGAGCGGTGGAAGAAGAACGGGGCCAAAGACACCGCGGACAGGGCAAACGACATCTATCACCAAAAGATCGACGCGTACGAGCAGCCGCCACTCGATGAGGGCATTCGCCAAGAGCTCGAGGACTACGTGATCAGACGACGCGCCGAGCTCGGCGACTAAACTTCTCCACAATGTGAAAGGTTCCTGAGGCCGTAGCCCCAGGAACCTTTCACATTGGTGCGTTGGTCAGCTGTTGATCCAGGCGTCAACTTTGTCGGGGTTGTCGTCGATCCACTTCTGGGCGGCGTCCTCACCGGACATGCCGTCGTTGGCGATGTAGAGCGCCACCTGGTTCTGGTCTTCGTTCGTCCAGGTGAAGTTCGACACCAGATCTGCAGCCGGGCTGCCGGACGCCATGAAGTCGGCGCTGGCGATCTTGTCAAGAATGTACTCGGGGTAGTCGCAGGCCACCGTCGCGGCGTCGGCATCGCAGCCTTCTTTCCACGCCGGCAGGTCGACCTTGACCAGCGGTACCTCGGACAGGAACCACTGTGGCTCATAGAAATACCCGATGTAGAACTCTTTGTTCTGCTCAGCGTTGCGGAAGCCTTGAATCAATGCGGCCTCACTTCCCGCGTAGACAACCTCGAAGTCGAGATCGAGATTCTCGATCAGGGCCTCGTCGTTGGTCACGAACGACGGGTCGCCGTCCCACAACGTCCCCTTGTCACCGGTTTCAGCCGTTGAGAAGTCGCTGGCGTAGTCGTTGAGGTTCTCCCAGTCCGTGATGTCGGGGTTCTCCTCGGCGAGCCACGGTGGCACATACCAGCCGATGACGCCGACGTTGCCGTTCGGCCCGACGACTTCCGCTGTCCCTTGCTTCTCGACGTACTCCTTCTTGAGGTCGTCGTGGCCCCAGTTCTCGATCACGACGTCCACCTTGCCAGAGCCGAAGCCCTGCCACGCGATCTCTTCCTTGAGCTTGAGGTAGCTGGTGTTGCAGCCCAACTTCGTCGCGGCCACTTCGCCGACAACATAGGCCGATGCCTCGTAGCCGACCCATGGGTTGATCGCCATGTTGAAGTCGCCGCAGTCGGTACCGCTGGTACTGCCGCTGGTGCTGCTGTCTTCGATGTCGCCGCCTCCGCAGGCGGCGAGTACCAGACTCGCGGCGGCAGCCAATGCGGCTGCACGTGCGGCCCGTCTTCTTGTTACTCGCACTCGAACTCCTTCTATTGGGCCGCAAGGATGCGGCGTGGGTCAGGCAGTTTCAGCGCGTCCGTAGCGCGCTGCGGTATGGACGGTGATGCGGTCGAGCATGATTCCCAGGGCGGTGATGGCGATTCCAGCGGCCAGGCCCTTGCCAAAGTCCTCGCGTTGCGAGAAGCCGTTGATGACCAGGAACCCGAGTCCCCCACCACCTACCAGGCCACCGATGACAACCATCGACAAGACGAACAACAGGCCTTGGTTGGCCGACAGCACAATCGAACCTTTGGCCATCGGCAACTGCACCTTGCGGATCATCTGCCAACGGCTGGTACCGAGGGCCTGCGCGGCCTCAACAGTTGGACCTGACACGCTGCGGACGCCGTCGGCGGTGATCTTGATGGCGACCGGTGAGGCGTAAAGGACCGCAGCGATGATGGCAAGGAACCGACCTGCAGGGAAGAAGGCCAACGCCGGCACCAGGTAGACCAGTGCAGGCAGCGTCTGCAACCCGTCGAGGAAGGGCCGCACCATCGCATCGACCTTTCGGCTCCGGCCCATCCACACACCGATCACTATTCCGAAGATCATGACGAAGGCCGTCGCCACCAACGTCATGGTGAGGGTGACCATGGAGTCGTTCCAGAGACCAACGCCGAAGATCAGTGAAAGGCAGGCAGCGGTGGGGATCAACGCGCCACCACCACCAACTGCGGCTGCACCGATCAGCAGCGCGACGACAGCTCCCCAGTAGATGACCCACGAAATGTCCAACGGATCGCTGGCCCAGTAGCCCGACATGAGCACCGCAACGGCACCGAATCCCACGGCGGCAGCCAGGCGAGGGATGGGCACATTGCCGGCACCGCCGAGCAAGATCGCGACGGCGAGGATGCCGAGTGACACCAGCCACCAGGGTGAGTCGACGAACCACGCGTCGAGCCCAAGGGGTGGGTTAAGGAAAACCTCGGTGAAGGCGTCGCTGAGCCATCGCGTGAAGGTACCGATCGAGTTAGCGATCGATTCGGTGGCGTCGTTGACCCAGTTGGCGATCCGGCGCCCCCATTCGGACTCAGGGAACACGTTCCAGCTGAGCTGGGTGTTCGAAACGTAGACGACGACCAAGGCCACAACAGCTGAGATACCCAGGATGAGGCGCCGGCGCTTCTCGTTGACGTCGCGGCGAGAGGTTGCCTCTGCACGCTCGCCGGCCGCGGCCGTTGCCCGGTCGAGCATGATTGCCATGAAGACGATGCACATGCCGCTGACGAAGGCGATACCGACATTGAGGATGCTCAACGCGTCGATGATCGGGATGCCGAGCCCAGGGCCGGCGATGAATGCGGCGATGATCGCCATCGAGAGAGCGGCCATGATGGTCTGGTTGAGGCCAACGATAATCGTGCGCCTGGCCATCGGCAGTTGCACCTTGGTCATTAGCTGTGACGAGGTGGAGCCGAGCGCTGTCGTCGCCTCGATCGTGCTCGGTGACACCGTGCTCAGCCCGTACGCCGAGATGCGAATCAG
>JBDTTS010000192.1:0-5072 GCA_039930525.1 Actinomycetes bacterium
GAACCAGCACCAGTGTCGATGGCTCAGCCAGGCTGGTACGACGACCCAAGGGGTGAGGCCCGGCTGCGGTGGTGGGACGGCCAGCAGTGGACCGAGCACACCTCGCCCTAGCGGTCTGTGTTGGCGGTCTGCTGTCGCTCGCGGGTGCGCTACGGCGCAGCGGCGAAGCGCAAGTAGGGCTTGACCTCTTCGACGTCGGTGAAGCGCGCCTTGGCGTCATCGGTGGACATCGCAGGTGACACGACGACGCGCTGTCCGGGGGTCCAGTCGGCCGGAGTCGAGACCGGAGCCGAGTCGGTGAGCTGCAGGGCGTCGATGACGCGGATGACCTCGTCGAAGTTGCGTCCGACCGACTTCGGGTAGGTGAGGGTGAGTCGCACCTTGTTGGTCGGATCGATGATGAAGACCGAGCGAACGGTGTCGGTGGCACCTTCGCCGGGGTGGATCATGTCGTAGGCCATCGAGACCGAGCGGTCGGGATCGGCGATGATCGGGAAGTTCAGCGGGACTCCACCGACGTCTTTGATATCGGGCGCCCACTTCTTGTGATCCTCGACGGAGTCGACGGAGAGGGCGATGGTCTTGACGTTTCGCTTGCTGAACTCGTCATGCAGACCGGCGGTGCGTCCGAGTTCGGTGGTGCAGACAGGGGTGAAGTCTGCCGGGTGGCTGAAAAACACAGCCCACGCGCCGTCCTTCCACTCGTGAAAGTCGATAGGGCCGTCGGTGGTTTCTGCCTTGAAGTTCGGGGCCTCGTCGCCAAGTCGGATGCTCATCGGGTCTCCTCGCGCGGTGAATCAGACGCTCACATCCTGCCGCAGCATGATGAACAAGAGGCTGCCGGGGTCTGCCGGTAGGGTCCTGGCGTCCGGCCACCGTTCCGGTGCCTACGCAATGGAGCAGTTGAATGCCCTTCGAAGTTGTGTTCGGCACTGTGTTGCTCATTCGGTTCTTTCTGCCGTTCACGATCTTGCGGTGGCCGCTTCCGGGTGTCGTGGCGTGCCTCATCGTCGACGGTATCGACCAGTCGGTCTTTCAGTGGTTTGGCTACGACCCGCCGTTCTACCAGGGCTATGACAAGGCCATGGATGTCTTCTATCTCGGCGTTGCCTACATCTCGACGTTGCGTAACTGGGTAAATCTGTCGGCATTCAATGTGTCGCGCCTCCTATTCTTCTATCGACAGATCGGTGTCGTGGCGTTCGAGCTGACACAGGTGCGTGCTCTTTTGATGATCTTCCCGAACACGTTTGAGTACTTCTTCATTGCCTACGAGGCGATTCGGGCGCGCTGGAACACGGCGCGCTTCCAGCTGAAGTTCTGGGTGGTCTTGGCCGCGTTCATTTGGATCTTCATCAAGCTGCCCCAGGAGTACTGGATCCACATCGCCCAACTGGACTTCACCGACACGGTGCGCGACTACTCGTGGTTTCTGCCGTTGTTGGTGGGGCTGGCATTGATTGCGCTCGTCATTTTGTGGGTGTTCGTTCGCCCCCGCCTCGACGCCGCTGACCACTCATGGCAGATCGTCGCTCCGCCGATCCCGGCTGCCATAGACAACGCCGGCGAGCGGACTACCTACATGGCCCGCTACGGCAAGGTCTGGTCGGTCGCGTCTCTCGAAAAGACCCTGCTCATCGGGCTGCTCTTCGTCATCTTCGCGTCCGTGCTGCCCACAACCGAGCTCAACAACGTCCGGCTCTTCGGGTGGGTCGGTGTCTTTGTCCTGATCAACGCCGCCCTCAGCCTCTGGGTAGCGCGCAGGAACTACAGCACTGAGTCAGTGCTGACCACTCTCGCCGCTCGACTCGTCGTCAACGTCGGTTTGATCGTCGCGCTCGAGGTCATCTTCGGAACGAACACATCGGTGGGGGACATGGTCTTCTTCCTGGTGCTGTTCAGCGTCCTGATCTCCCTCTACGACCGGTACCGCCCGGTCTATGAGTACCGCCTCCACCAGCCAAATACGGCCTGACTTGGGAAGTCGGGGTCAACTTCTGCCCCAGAAGCCTTGACTTCGGGTGTGATCTCTGTCACAAACAGTTCGTCCCAACACCGCCGTGCGAGCGGGGACACGGCCCAGCTAGGGAGGCAGCGTGTCGGACGTGTCGAAGAAGGTCGGCCATCAAGGGCCAATGACCACCAGTGGTGTCACGTATGAGCATGCCGGGCAGGACTATTTCAAGAAACGTGGTCTGAAGCGCCACGCGGGCGCGTGGTCCCTCTGGGGACTCGGTGTTGCAGCGGTCATCTCGGGCGATTTCTCGGGCTGGAACTACGGGATTGGCGAGGCCGGCTGGGGCGGAATGCTGGTGGCGACGATCGTCATCACGATTCTGTATTTGTTCATGGTCTGGAGCATCGCCGAGATGTCCTCCACCATGCCGCACACCGGAGGCGCCTATTCCTTTGGGCGCTCTGCGATGGGGCCATGGGGAGGCTTCATCACCGGACTGGCGGAGACGATCGAGTACGTCATCACGACAGCGGTAGTGGGAACGTTCGCCGGTCTCTACGCCGATGCGATTACGGTCGAGCTCTTCGACTTCAGCATGCCGCTGGCTGTGTGGGTCGTGGTGTTCTACGTCATCTTCGTGGCCCTCAACTCCGCCGGAGCGGCAGCATCGTTCCGATTCGCAATGGTGATCGCCATCATGGCCTTGGCGGTACTTGGGTTCTTCTTCATCATGGCGCTTTTCTCCGGGGAGTTTGCGTGGGGCAACCTCACCGACATCGCACCCGAGGGCGGCAACAGTTCCTTCATGCCGTTTGGCATCACCGGTGTGCTTGCTGCACTACCGTTCGCCATCTGGTTCTTCCTCGGCATCGAAGAGCTGCCGCTGGCTGCTGAAGAGACGCATACACCTCAAGAAGATATCCCTCGCGGTTCGATCTGGGGGTTGTTCACTCTGATCGTCACCGCCTTTCTGGTCTTGGTCCTCAATCCCGGCATAGTGGGTGCCGCTGCAACCGCCGACAGTGACGAGCCGATCCTTGAGGGCTTCCGCGCCATCTTCCCCAACAGTGATGTGGCGGCCCTCCTGTCGCTCTTTGCGTTGATCGGCCTGGTGGCGTCCTTCCAGGGCATCATGTTCGCCGCAGGGCGCAACATGTACTCCCTTTCACGTGCCGGCTACTACCCCAAGTTCCTGTCTCTGACCGGGCCGACGAAGGTTCCATACGTGGCTCTGATCGTGAGCGCAGTTATTGGCGTCGGACTCGTCGTGGGGCTGAGCGAGATCCAAGACAAGGACGGCGGAACCGTCGCCGCAAGCCTGCTGAATATCGCGGTCTTCGGCGCGGTGATCGCGTACGTCCTGCAGATGGTCTCCTATCTCATCCTGAGGCAGAAGATGGCTGATGTCCCGCGCCCATACAAGAGCCCATCGGGGGTTGTTGGTGCGGCTATTGCCGCTGGGATTGCCGGGGTGACATTGATTATCCTTCCCTTCAATGAGGACTACCGATCCGCTGTCACGGGGGTTGCCATCTTCTTCGTCATCGGTTTGCTCTACTTCGCCCTCTGGGGTCGGCACCGGCTGGTCCTCTCGCCGGAGGAGGAGTTCGCGGTGACCCACGGCAAGCACGGAGATCCGCAAGCCGAGGGCTACGACGTCACCGAGCAGGAGGAGGAGTCCGGTAAGGCGGAGTACTTCCCACCAGAGAACTAGTCAGATTCTTCATCGAGTCATGCCGTCCACTTCGGCCTTTGTGCCAAGGTGGGCGGCATGACTCGTCCTGTCATCGGCATCTCTGCGTATCGCGAGCAAGCCAGATGGGGGGTATGGGACCAGCCGGCCGTGCTGATCCCGGCCATGTACGTCGACCAGGTTGCCGCGGCTGGCGGGCTTCCAGTGGTGGTCCCGCCGTCCAGCTGCTCTGATCCGAAGATCCTCGACCGGGTCGACGGCCTCATCTTGGCCGGAGGCGCCGATCTGAATCCCAAGCTCTACGACCAGGCGCCGCACCCCGAGACAGTGGGGTGGAGGCCAGACCGCGACTCCGGTGAGCTGGAAATCCTTCAAGGAGCCCTCGACCGCGACCTTCCGCTCATGGGAGTCTGCCGAGGGTTGCAGATCATGACCGTGCACGCCGGTGGACGCCTGGAACAGCACCTGCCCGACGTGGTCGGGCATGAGCGGCACCGCCCAGAGCCAGGGGTTTTCGGCGAGCATGAGGTCCATCTCGTTGAGGGATCTCAAGTGCGGGCCGCTCTTGGAGCGACGTCGACCGTGAAGAGCTATCACCATCAGGGGGTGTCCGACCCTGGCTCACTGATCGTCAGCGGGCGGGCCGACGACGACACGATCGAGGCCGTCGAGGTACCTGGGCGGCGGTTCGCGATCGGCGTTCTCTGGCATCCCGAGGCTGGCGACGATCCTAGGTTGTTCGAAGCCCTGGTCAGGGCATCGCAGCAGTTCGCCTAGTGAGGGAAGGGGTTGCTATGTCGGAGCAGAGTCCTTGGGGTTGGTGGAACCCTGATCCGGTGCGTAGGCGTTCCAACGCCATGTCGTCGATCGCTTGGATATTTGGGGTAAGTGGATTCTTGGCGGGTGTTGGCGCCGTCTAGCAGACGCAGACGCAACTGTTCGTGGGCGGGCAAGGTACAGACTCGCTGGCTTACCTAGTTCTGTGGTCGATCTTGGCGCTGATGGGAGTGGCCGTCGCGGCCGTGGCTGGGGCTGGTGTCGTCCTTCTGAACGGAGTTGTCGAGTTCAATCAGGCGACATCGGCTTCAGTCAACGTCACGGAGCCGGCTGGGGATGACTGAGCTACAGCGGAGTGACGTAGGCGCCAGAGATTCCACCGTCGACCAAGAAGTTGGACGCCGTCATGAACGATGCGTCGTCGCTGGCCAGGAACGTCACGGCGGCGGCGATCTCGTCCGGCTGGCCGAAGCGGCCCATCGGAACGTGTACAAGACGCCGCTCTGCGCGCTCGGGGTCCTTGGCGAAGAGCTCGAGCAGCAGGGGAGTTGCCACCGGGCCAGGTGATAGGGCGTTCACGCGGATACCCTCACGGGCGAACTGCACGCCGAGCTCGCGGGTCATGGCGAGCACTCCGCCCTTGCT
>JBDTTS010000193.1:0-5041 GCA_039930525.1 Actinomycetes bacterium
TCGATGCTGACCTCGAAATGCACCAGCGACTCGGGCTTTCCGTCGACCTCGACGAGCGTGGCGGTGGCCACCACCCACAGGCCAGTGTCCTCAGAGACGTAGGGCAGCGACTGATAGGGCACTCCGACCGGCTGCTCGGAGGTAGGTGTGAAGAACTCAGCCCCGGTCTCGTCCGGCGACAAGTCGTCGGGGGCCGCGATCTCACCATCGACCACCCTCGCGAGCTCACGACCGGTGTCGAGGTCGATGAAGCATGCCTCGCTAACCGCACCCGGATAGGTGGTCTCAATCGCCCCCAGACTTTGTTGCGCGTCCTGCAGGGCGGGGATGTTCGCAGTCGTCTTCGACTTCAACGAGCCGGGAGCCTGGTAAGCATCGACGAATGCGGGTTCCGCGGCTAGTTGCAGGTCTGAACCGACAGCGCGGTCGAAGAACTCCGAGAGCACGATCGCCGCTGACCCGGACGAACTGGTCAGGCGCCGGTCGAGCGATTCGGCCGCCTGCGAGGACTCGCGCACGCCCAGAAAGAGCAGCGCCGACCCGAGCAGGGTCATAGCGAGGCCAGCACTTAGTGCGGCCACGCGCCACGAACGTCTAGACATATCCACTCCCAGCCGGCTCTGAACCGGTCCCCCATGAGGTGATCTTTCCCAAGGGATCGGCCATTCGGGTGACGCCCTTGAGCCGCTACACACGGCAAGGCTCGCATCCTCGGCCCCTTACGCCATTTGCGGAGGATCTCCTACGTGCCGGGTGGGCGATCATCCACAACCACCCGCAGACAGTCAGCGGACCGGCCTTCTGGATGAGACGCTGCAAGTTTCGATGGCCGATCGCGCCCTCAACCCTTCCAAAACGCTGCTAGCCTCACCCCTCATCAAGGGGGCTCGGGGATGACGAACGGGGCCTAGGATGCTCACACGATTAATCGGAATCGCCGTGCTGGTGTCGGCGTCCACGCTCGCCGCGCCAGTCGCGCAGGCAAAGACTGACGCGCTGCCGGCACAGTCGCACGCCTTCGGCGCCAGCCGCGCAGAGTGGGGCAGAGCGTATGTGCAGTGGGACGTGGGCGACTCGGTGAACCCGGTGTCCAGCGGCGTGTGCGGTGAAATGGTCAACGGGATCTTTTTTCTCGTCACCACTATCGAGCCAGATGCACACGTGCAGTGCGATGTCCCAGTGGGAACACCGATCTTGATCCAGCACGCGGGTAGCTACGCCTGGGGTCCCGCTGACGGCGAGACCGATGCCGAGCTCGAGGCGGCCGCGCGTGCCAACTTCGGTGACCCAGACAGCTCACTCACTGTCGATGGCCGACCAGTGCGGCTCACGACCACGGAGACTGGTGCGTTCGACGTCACCTCTGAGCCAGGCAGCGCCTATGACGTCGACTTCGGGTTAGGGACCGGTGTGATCAGGACTGCCGCGGTAGAGCAGGTCACCCTGCTCCATCCGTTGACACCCGGGCAGCACGAGGTCATCGGACGCGTCGATTTCGGAGCTGCAGGGGAGTTCGGCGTCACGTACAGCCTCGACGTGGGCTGAGCGCCCCTTCACCCACTCGACTCGAGGTCAGCCCTGCTTCTCGCCACTTGCTGGGCTCGCTCGGTTTGCCAAGTTCGTCTTCAGCATGTTCATTCCCTTGCTCACCTCAGGGTTGATGAACACGGCGAAGACCAGCGGAAAGATGAGTCGCACGAACCCTGTCGGTTGTGGTGATTCAACGGTGCGAGTGATCCGCGATCGGGCTCCGAGGGCTTCGACGTCGAACCGGTGCACGAACTGCTTCCCTTTGTCAGTGCTGGTGAGGACGAGCGTGTGCGGCGCGTCCACCAGAGTCACCACGACCTGATTCGCGTGGTCTTTATCGCCGGGTACCACTCCGTATGACTGAAAGGTGGCGCCTTGCTGCACTGGCATTTCAGGAATGGGGTCCACTCGGTACGGCTTGGGAGACCAGTCGGCGTGACGGCTAACGTCCGACAGGTACTGGAAGGCAACCTCGGGGGGTACAGCCGCCTCGATGGACCAAGACTTCGTCATTCGATCTGGCATGACAACCTCCACGATGAGTGTCGCCGCGTCATAATGGTCAGGCTTCCTGATCATTATGCCCGCCACTCCCCTTTTCGTCAAGCATCCTGACTAAAGTGGCGACATGGGCGATGAATCGCAGGCTCCACTTCCGCGGCTGTTCGGGCTCTGTTCGGCCAAGTTTTCCGAGCAACTTCTTCATGCGCTGTGGGACGCGGGGTTCACCGACCAGCGGGCGGTGTACGACCGCGTCTTCCCGTTCGTCCCTCCTGAAGGCATCCGATTGACGGCACTCGCGGACCGCGCTGGCATGACCAAGCAGGCGATGTCGGAGCTGGTCGGTGATCTCGTGTCCATGGGCTATCTACAACGGTCGCCCGACCCGGCCGATGGCCGCGCAAAGCTCATCGCGTTCACCGATCGCGGCTGGGCGGCTGTAGAGACGGTTCTCGCTTCATTCCGCGACGTCGAGGCGTCGCTCCTCGGGCGCCTCGGCGAGCGGAGAATGCGCGAACTTCGACGAACACTGATGGAACTCTTGGACGACGCCTAAGAGATGCGGGCCCTGAGGACTGTGCAATTTGACACTGCGCCGCAGGATCACGGACTTGGGCTGTACTACTCCCACTCGATCGTGCCGGGCGGCTTGCTCGTGACATCGAGCACCACCCGGTTGACCTCGCGGACCTCGTTGGTGATGCGAGTGGAGATCTTGGCGATCACGTCATAGGGAAGCCGCGACCAGTCGGCGGTCATCGCGTCTTCACTCGACACCGGCCGCAGCACCACCGGGTGACCGTAGGTGCGGCCATCGCCCTGGACGCCGACCGACCGGACGTCGGCCAGCAGCACCACGGGGAACTGCCAGACCTCGGCGTCCAAGCCCGCAGCCGTCAGCTCTTCGCGGGCGATCGCGTCAGCGGCGCGCAAGGTCTCGAGCCGGTCGTGGGTGACCTCACCGATGATCCGGATACCCAGACCCGGCCCCGGGAACGGGTGCCGCCAGACGATCTCGGCTGGCAGGTCGAGCTGCTCACCCACGGTTCGCACTTCGTCCTTGAAGAGCGCACGCAGTGGCTCGACCAGCGCGAACTTCAGGTCATCGGGCAGGCCACCAACGTTGTGGTGGCTCTTGATGTTGGCGGTTCCGGTGCCGCCACCGCTCTCGACGACGTCCGGATACAGCGTCCCCTGCACAAGGAACTCCACCTGCTGGCCATGTGCCCCGGCATCGGTGACGACCTCGGCCGCGGCGTCCTCGAAGACCCGGATGAACTCGCGTCCAATAATCTTGCGCTTCTGCTCGGGGTCGGTGACACCTGCAAGCGCATCGAGAAAGCGGCGCTCAGCCTCGACGATCTTCAGCCGAACACCGGTAGCCGAGACAAAGTCCTTCTCGACCTGCTCAGCCTCACCGGCCCGAAGCAAGCCATGGTTGACGAACACACAGGTGAGCTGGTCGCCGACCGCGCGCTGCACCAAGGCGGCTGCAACCGCCGAGTCGACGCCGCCGGACAACCCGCAGATCACCAGCTTGTCGCCAACCTGAGCTCGGATGATCTCGACCTGTTCGTCGATCACGTTGCTCATCGTCCAGGTGGAGCGGCAGCCCGCGATCTCAAAGAGGAAGTGTTCGAGTACTCGCTGCCCGTGTTGGGAGTGCATCACCTCGGGGTGAAACTGCACGCCGGCCATGCGCTGATCCAGGTTCTCGAACGCAGCCACCGGTGCGCCTTCGCTCATGGCCGAGACCGTGAACCCGGCGGGGGCAGCGGTCACGGAGTCACCGTGCGACATCCACACCGACATGTCGTGAGGTAGCTCGGCGAAAAGCGTCGAGTCGAGATCGACAACTTTCAGCGGCGTGCGGCCGTACTCCGAAGTACCAGTGTGCGCGACCTCACCGCCAAGCGCTTGGGCCATCGCCTGAAACCCGTAGCAGATGCCGAACGCCGGGACGCCCCCTGAGAACAGGTCGCCCTGCACCTGCGGCGCGCCCTCGGCGTACACACTGCTGGGCCCGCCCGAGAGAATGATCGCCGCCGGCCGCTTCGCCAGCATCTCGGCGACCGGCATGGTGTGAGGCACGATCTCGCTGTAGACGCGCGCCTCGCGCACTCGTCGGGCGATCAACTGGGCGTACTGCGCGCCGAAGTCGACGACGAGGACGGTGTCGAAACTCTCCGCTGTCACCAGGCGATCCTAGCGACGAGCCCCTACCCACGACTGAGTGGGAAACCCGTTCGCTCGATGACGCACCCCTCCTCTAGCGTGGGGGACGTCATGCTCACCCACCTGCCTTTCGCCGACCCAGGCACGCCCGATTTGTCGACGCCAGGGCGATTTCTGCGCTGGGTGGGCTTCCGGCAAAAGCGCCTCCTGGCTCTCGGCGTCTTCTGGGGCGTCGTGTGGATGCTCGGTCAGGCACTCATCCCGGGTGCCATCGGGGCCGGGATCCAAGCAATTAAGGAGCAGGACGAGCCGCGAACACTCATGTGGGCCGGGATAATCCTGGGGCTCGGACTCACTGTGGCCGCCACCGGACTGGTCCGGCACCGCTATGCGGTCGCCAACTGGGTGACAGCGGGTTCGCGCGTCCAGCAACTGCTGATCAGGCGGGCCGCCTACCTGGGTGCCGATCTGCCCAAACAGGTCGCCACCGGCGAGGTAGTTGCGGCGTCAGCCAACGACGTCGAACGAATCGGCAACGCCTACGACATCTTGCCCCGCATGATCGGCGCCATCATCGCCTTCTTCGCCGTGGCCGCCATCCTCATTGTCAGCAACGCCATGCTTGGGCTGATCGTCCTCATCGGTGTGCCACTGCTGTCGCTCGCTGTCGCCCCGCTCGTGCGGCCGCTCGAGCGCCGTGAACGCGAGCAACGAACGCACCTGGGGCTCACCCAAGAACTGGCCGCCGACACCGTGGCCGGCCTGCGGGTGCTGCGGGGTATCGGCGGCGAAGACCTCTTTCTGCAACGGTTCCATGCTGAGTCGCAGAAGGTGC
>JBDTTS010000194.1:0-5031 GCA_039930525.1 Actinomycetes bacterium
CGACGACGCACTCGGTGACGAGGTACGCGTCACAGTTATTGCGGCCGGCTTCGACGCAGGACAAGCCGGCAAGGCGCATACGACGGCGCGGGCGGTCGAGGACGTCTCGGTGGCCGAGCCGTTGGCCCATGCCTCAGCCGATTCCGACGAGGCGGCCGACGTCGCGTCGACGACCGACGACCAGGGCGATGACCAGTACATCGAGCTTCCAGAGCGCAAGGCGCCTCGCACCATCGTCTTCGACGACTCGACCAGCGATGAACTGGATGTCCCAGACTTCCTGAAGTAGCAGTGGTCACCGAAGAACGCCGAGGTCAGATCGCTGCAGGGCTCGCGGCGGCTCACCTTCGGATCGCCAACGCCGAAGTCGACGCCGGGCGTGAACCAGGATCGGTCGATCTCATCGTGGTCACCAAGACTCATGGCGCCGACGAGGTCGAGGTGCTGGCCGACCTTGGAGTGGTCCACGTCGGCGAGAATCGCGACCAAGAAGCTTCGCCCAAGGCCGAGCTGCTGGTGGGGCGTCCCCTGGTGTGGCACTTCATTGGCCAGCTTCAGACGAACAAGGTTCGCTCGGTCGTCGCCTACGCTGATGTGGTCGAGTCAGTCGACCGCAGCAAGCTCGTAGGTGCGCTGAGCCGCGCCGCTGTCTCACTGCGACCAGCTGATCGACCCGTCCGGTGTCTGGTGCAGGTCTGCCTCGACGATCAGCCAGGGCGCGGGGGGGCGCTGCCCGACGACGTGCTCGCTCTCGCCGAACAGATCAGCGCCGCTCCCGGGCTCGAGCTCGGCGGCGTCATGGCCGTGGCTCCCCTCGAGGCTGAGGCCGATGACGCATTCGCCCGGCTCAACGAGATCGCCGTCGAGGTCTCTGCCGCTCATCCGCGAGCCACCACGGTCTCGGCCGGAATGAGCGGCGACCTCGAATCGGCCATTCGACACGGCGCGACACAAGTACGACTCGGCAGCGTGGTGCTCGGGTCCCGGCCTCCGGTCGGGTAGCGTTCGAGCAGCGGTTTGAGCTGGTAGAGGCGGCCGCACCACCACAATCGAAGGGGTCGGACGTATGGCCGGCGCGATGCGCAAGATGGCGGTCTATCTCGGACTGGTCGAGAACGAGGACCAGTACGACGAGTACGACAGCCCTGATCGAGAGTACGAAGACCGCACCCGGCAATTGCGCGCTGTGCGCGACGACGAACCGGTCCCGAGCCGCCCCGTCGCGGCGGCTCCGCGGGCCGTGGCGCCTGGATCGGCGCCTTCACGGATCACGACGCTGCACCCACGCACGTACAACGACGCGCGGGCCATTGGCGAACAGTTCCGTAGCGGCACGCCGGTGATCATGAATCTCACCGAGATGGACGACGGCGACGCCAAGCGGATCGTCGACTTCGCCGCTGGGCTCGTGTTCGGCCTGCACGGCGCGCTCGAGCGCGTCACCCAGAAGGTCTTCCTGCTCTCGCCGGCCAATGTGGTGGTGACCGCCGAAGAGAAAGCTCAGCTCGCCGAAGGCGGGTTCTTCAACCAGAGCTGACCGCCCGCGCCATGGCTGTCGTCTACCAGATCCTCATTTTCGCTCTGTGGCTCTTTTTGCTGACTCTGATCGCACGCGTCGTGATCGACCTGCTGCAGATTTTCGCCCGCGACTTTCGCCCGAGCGGTGTAGTTCTGATCCTCTTTGAGGCCGTCTTCACCGTCACCGATCCACCCCTTAGGGCGCTTCGGCGTTTCATCCCTCCGGTGCGCATCGGAGCGGTCTCGTTCGACCTAGCGATCCTCGTTCTGTTCATCGGTACCCAGGTTCTGATCGCTGTCGTAAGTGGACTTGCGCGAGCATGAGAGCGAACAAGGCGACCAGTGATAAGTGGTCAGTAGTGCCTGTGACTCATGTGACGCTAGTGTTCTGTGTGACCTGAAGGCTTGAGGAGAACTAATGCCACTGACTGCCAAAGACGTCCAGAGCGTCGTATTCCAGACGTCGAAGAAACGCAACGATGGCTACGACGAGGACGAGGTAGATGCGTTCCTCGACCAAGTCGCCAATGAGCTCGACCGGCTGACGGCCGAGAACGATTCGCTGCGCGCGCAGTTGGCGACCCGACCGGCGGCCGGCGCGGCGCCCACAGTTGCCGCCCCGGTAGCCCCGGTGGCGCCAGTGGCCACGGCACCTTTGGCACCTTCTTCAGGCGCCGAACAGGCAGCGCGTGTTTTGGCGGCAGCAGAGCGAACCGCAGATGACGTCGTGGCTTCGGCGCGTTCTGAGGCCGACACCATGGTTGCCACGGCTCGCAGCAAGGCCGACAACGCCGAACGCGAGGCGACGGCCAAGCACCAGGCCACCATGGCTGCCTTGGCCGGCGAGCGCTCGGCGTTGGAGAAGCAGGTCGACGAGCTGCGCTCCTTCGAACGTGAGTACCGGACGCGTCTGAAGTCGTACCTCGAGCAGCAGCTGCGCGAGCTCAGTTCCCGGGGCGAAGGCTCAGGATCAACGCCTGCTTCTGCGGCCCAGCCGCCCCCTCGCCCGGCAGCGACCGCGGTGCCGACTGTTCAGGCTGCCCCGCAGCAAGCCCCTGCCGCTCCACAGCGGCCGGCCCAGCAGCCAGCCTCAGCCCCACCGCATCAGCAAGCACCGCCTCAGCAAGCACCCTCGGCGCCCCGTCCGACGCAGGCACCGCCTCAGCAGGCACCGCCTCAGCAGGCACCGCCTCAGCAGGCACCGTCGGCGCCTCGCCCGACGCAGGCTGCCCCACCATCGGCCCCCCCGAGCTCGCCGCCAGCTGCTCCACGTCCGTAGGCGGTGTTCGTCGCCTCACCACGCTTGACAGGTTCGACATGACAAGACCCCGGCCAACTGGCCGGGGTCTTGGACTGTCTGGGGGCGCGGCTGCTCAGATCCGACGGCGGAAGGGGTCGCGCGGCGGCGGGGCTGGCATCGAGATGCGCGCCCCGTCGATCGGGATGCCGGTAAGGCCGAGGACCTTGGTCAGTACCGAAAGCGTGGTCTCGCCGCCGGCGATGCCGTTCTCGGTGACCATGGCTCGGTAGATGGTGACGTAGTGCTTGACGGGCGTGTCGTACGTCCAGTCGACCGACCCGAGGTGAACCGACTCGCCCGGCCCTTGCTCAGGGCTGACCCACGGGCGATCCCACACCTGAATCCCGGTGGGGCTCACGCAGAAGATTCCACCCATGGTGATGTCGTGCTGCTTGGCGGTCTCGATCAGCTGGCGGCTCTCGCGCTCGGCGAGAACCAATGCCGGACGCACATTGCTGGCCAGAGCTGGGACAGCGACAGCATTTGCCTTGAGTCTCACCTGCGGAATCGTACTCGGACTCGAGGCGGCGATTGGTTGCGCCATGGCTTCCTCCGTGTGCGGCCGTCTGGGGGTGCCGCGGATGCGACAGCCGTTGATTGGGTATCGGCGCATTACCCCCCGTAGTTGGCTAGTCCATTCGGGTGATTCTCGTAACGCTGCCTCCCCGGGCGATCAAGCGCAGGCTCTGGGCCGCCGAGAGGGCGGGCTGGTCAGTTTCGGGTGAGCGAGAACCGCAGCC
Source organism: Actinomycetes bacterium (assembly GCA_039930525.1). Lineage (GTDB taxonomy): Bacteria > Actinomycetota > Actinomycetes > JAHEKZ01 > JAHEKZ01 > JAHEKZ01. The sequence goes on from JBDTTS010000194.1 coordinate 3,559, forward strand.
CTGAGTCGTCGTCAGAGAAGGGGAGGCTGGCGTCTGCGCCAATGCCGGCTTCGGTCATGGTCGTCGCGAGTACCTCGGCGGCGATCGTCTCGGAGTGTTCGACGATGGCCTCTCGGAGCTCGGCCGCGGCAGACCAGGTCACGCTGATTCGATCTGAGACGTCAAACCCCGAAGACTTCCGCGCCTCTTGAATCTGCCGTACGACATCCCGGGCCGACCCGAGCCGCCGCAGTTCTGGGGTAAGTGTCAGATCGAGAGCGATGCTTTCACCACCGTCGTGGTGGACGGCCCACCCTGCACGAGGCGTCTCAGTGAGGACCACCTCGTCGGGCTCGATGGCGACTGCGCGGCCGTCGACCACCACTTCGGCGCGTCCGGAATCCGTCAGGGCCTGCTGTAGGTCGTGTGGGTCGGCGTCGGCGATGGCAGCCGCCACTGCCGGCGTCTGCTGCCCGAATCTTTTGCCCAGCGCACGGAAGTTGGCCTTGGCGGTCACCGAGACCAGTTCGTCCTCGGCGTCGCCCAGGGCTTCGATCCGTTGGACGTTGAGCTCGGCAGAAAGCTCGGCTGCCAGCTCGGGGTGTATGTGCTCCCAACCCGGTGCTGACACCAAGGCTCGGCCTAGCGGTTGCCGTGTCTTGACGCCAGATGCGGACCTCGCTGCTCGTCCGAGTTCGACGAGTCGTTTGGTCTGTGCCATCTGCGCGATGAGTGCCTCGTCGATCGCCGCCTCGTCGAACGAGGGCCAGTCAGCGAGGTGCACCGAGTCGGCTGCCCCCTCGGTCGTGGGACGGATGAGGTCTTGCCAGACCTGTTCGGTGATGAACGGGGTGAGCGGAGCCATCACCAGGGTGAGTGCCGATATGGCCTCGTGCAGGGTGGTGAGCGCGTCGTCGTCGCCGTCCCAGAACCGCCGCCGGCTTCGGCGCACGTACCAGTTCGAGAGCTCGTCAACGAAAGTTGAGATCTGAGCCCCTGCCCCCGCCGCGTCGTAGCCATCAAGTGCAGCGTCGACGTTCTTGACCAGCTGCTGGGTGCGGGCGTGGAGCCACCTGTCCATGGCGGGTCGTTGTGCCGGGGGGTGTGCCTCTCGCGAAGGCGTCCATCCGGCCAGTCTGGCGTACAGCACCTGGAACGACACGGTGTTCCAGTAGGTCAGCAGGGTCTTGCGGACAACTTCTTGGATGGCTTCATGGCTGACCCGTCTGGCCACCCAGGGGGACCCGCTGGCTAGCATGAACCAGCGGACCGCGTCGGCCCCGTGTTGCTCCATGAGTGGCATCGGCGCCAGCACGTTGCCAAGGTGCTTACTCATTTTTCGGCCGTCCTTATCGAGGATGTGGCCAAGGCAGAGCACAGTGCGGTACGACGACTCGTCGAAGACCAACGTGCCGATCGTCATCAGGGTGTAGAACCAACCACGGGTCTGGTCGATCGCCTCGCAGATGTAGTCGGCGGGGTACTGCGCCCGGA
>JBDTTS010000195.1:0-5000 GCA_039930525.1 Actinomycetes bacterium
GACCGTCGCGGCGGCGCTGGAGCGGCTCGAGGGGTCGGCCAGCCTGATCCGGCGTCCCCGGTGGTGCAGCACCGCGCCACGCGTGAACGGGCGAAGGCGTAGCGCCTTATGGTCGAGCTGGCGCAGCCCCTCCGGGTACGCGGGGTTGTAGAGCTGAAACCCGCGGTCGAGCAGGTAGCCGTCGACCTCGTCGGTGCGGACGCGCCCACCAACACCGTCCGAGGCCTCGAGCAGCCGAACGTGGCGTCCGGCATCGATCAGAGTGCGGGCGGCAACGAGGCCCGCGAGGCCGGCGCCGATGACGACGACGTCGGCGTCTGGCTCTTTCCTGGTCACGTCGGCGAGCGTAGGGGGTGCGCCTTCTGCACGCAGATCGCAGGCGATCTTTGCCAACTGTGGACGACACTGATTTCTGGTGTGGGGCAAGCCGGCGTAGGCCAAGGTGTCGTCATGACGCCACGGGTGAGCCTGGACGACGGGCAGGTGGTCACCCTGTTGGTGGGGCTCGGTCTCGAGCTGGTGCACCTGCATCACGGTGACCGTGCGTACGGCCCGCTGCACCCGGCGCACGTGCGAGTTGACGGTCACGGACGCCCTCACCTGGCTGACGTCCCATCGCCGCCAGGATGGACGGCCCACGATGACTGGGTGGCGCTGCTGCGTCTGGGACGGTTCGTTGGCAGGTCTGAGCGCTCTGGGGTGCTGTCATGGGAGGACGCTGGGCAGCGCGAAGGTCGCGAACTGCTGCAGTGGTTGATGCAGTGGGATACCCCGAAGCCCTTACCCCGCTAGCGGCGGCCAACGGGCGCAGGGATCAATCCTTGACGCGATCAGGGTGCCAGCGCATCGGCGCATCTGCGTCGACGCAATCCGCAGCGACCAGGGTGGCCACAGCGTCCACAGCGTCCACAGCGTCCACGGGGTGTGGTCCTCCACCGATTGGGCACGCTGAGGCACGTCGCCGGGCGCGACCACCAACAATCTGGCGATGCGCCAGTCACCTGGGCTTCCCGTCATCACCGTCGCGGATGCCAATGCGTTGTACGGCGAAGGGCAGGTTCGTTGGATGGTGACGTCTGGCCGCTGGCAACGACCCGCCCGAGGCGTGGTGGTTCGGCATTCGGGGCCGCTCTCACCCAACGAGCACCTGTGGTGTGAGTTGTTGGTGCAGAGCTCGAGGGCGGTGGTAGCCGGCGTGACGGCCGCATCGCTCGACGGGCTCACCAGATTCGATACACCGACGGTCTTCCTGCTGGTCCCGCACGGTTCCAGCATTCGACGTCGTCCGGGGGTCGTGGTGCACTCGTCCACTGCCTTGGGCGACGCCGACCTTCATCCGGCCCGGCTGCAGCGACGCACGCGTCCGGCGCGCTCGATCATCGACGCTGGCGCGTGGGCAGCGACCGACCTGAAGGCGCAGGCGCTGATCGCATCGGCAGTGCAACAGGGTCTGGTGACTCCGACGGCGCTCTCGGCGGCCGTCGGTCGGCTGGCCAAGGTGCACCGGCGTCCGCTGATCCTTGAGACGATTCGCGATGTGTCGGGTGGAGCGCTCAGTGAATACGAGATCCTCTTCAATCGGCTGTGCCGGCGGAGCAATCTGCCTACCCCCACTCGTCAGTGGAGCCGACGGGATTCCGCTGGAAGGTGGCGCTAGTACGACGCCGACTTCGACGAGTTCGATCTCACGGTTGAGGTGGACGGGCAGCAGCATTCGCCGGGTTCGCACTTCGGCGTCAGGGCGACCGAGTGGCCCAGGTACTCCATCGCTACTTCGATCGATGGCGCCCACCGCCTGGGTGAGTTCAGGCACGCAGCCTTGGCGATGATGAAGCAGTTCTCGGTGCCATGACGCCGACAACTGCCTCAAGATCATGGCGTCACTCCAAGGTCTCCGGTTGACGAGATCAGGGCGCGCTGGGTGCGGCGATCAGTCCTTGACGAGGTCCGGGCGCGCAGCGCGCAGCGCGTCGGCGATCGTCGGATCGTTGAAGGTGAACCCGGATTCGAGCAACCGTGCAGGGATCACCAGTGCACTGCCAAGGACCTCTTGAGACATCTCGCCGAGGACAGCCTTGAGCACAAAGCTGGGAACGTGCGCAAAGGTCGGGCGGTGGAGGAACTCGCCCATCGCCTCGGTGATTTCGGCATTGGTGGCCGGATGTGGTGCGGTGACGTTGTACGGACCCTGCATCGTGGTGTCGTCGAGCATCTTGCGAATCGCGCGCACTTCGTCGCGCAGCGAGACAAAGCTCCAGTACTGGCTTCCACCGCCGAGCCGCCCACCCGCCCCCAACCGGAAGAGCGGCCAGAGCTTGCCCCATGCCCCGCCCTCGCCGGCCACGACGAGTCCGGTCCGCGGGTGAACCACCCGGATCCCGGCTTCAGCGGCTGGTGCCGCGGACGCCTCCCAGGCGGCCACAACGTTGGCCAAGAATCCGTCTCCGGGGGCTGCGGTCTCGTCGACGGAGGTGTCTGCGGTGTCGCCGTAGTAGCCGATGGCCGACCCGCAGACGAAAACCGACGGCTTGGGGTCAAGCCCCGCCAGGGCGCGGGCCAGCGTTCGCGTGCCGAGCACGCGGCTGTCCCGGATCTCGCGTTTGTACGACGTTGACCAACGTCGGTCGCCGACACCGGCACCGGCCAGATGGACGGCCGCGTCGATACCGGTCAGCGCGTCGGCATCGATCGAGCCGCCCGTCGGGTCCCACTCGACCTCGGCATCGTCGCTGGGAGGACGACGCACGAGGCGGAGTACTTCATGGCCGTCCTTCTCGAGAGAAGCACAGAGGGCGGTGCCGATGAGCCCACTGGCTCCAGAGATTGCAATCTTCACAAGATCATCGTCGCGCGTCGGACCGCATTTCGCGCGTCGGGCTAGAGATCGCCTTCGAAGGCGCCCTCTTCGAGACGGGCTTTGAGAGTCATCAAGAAGCGGGCAGCGTCAGCGCCGTCGACCAGGCGGTGGTCGTACGTGAGAGCCAAAAAGACCATGGACCGGATCGCAATCGAGTCGGCGCCGGCGTCATCGGTCATCACGACCGGGCGTTTGACGACCGCCCCAGTGCCAAGGATGGCCACCTGCGGCTGGTTGATGATAGGTGTGTCGAAGAGGGCGCCACGGCTACCGGTGTTGGTCAGGGTGAAGGTGCCCCCGGCCAGCTCGTCGGGCGAAATGGTGCTCGAGCGAGTGCGCTCAGCGATGTCGGCGATCCGCTTCGCCAACCCCGCGATGTTCAGGTCACCAGCCTGTTGGATCACCGGCACCAGCAGCCCCCGTTCGGTGTCGACGGCCACTCCGAGGTTTTCGACATCGTGGTACGTCACCGTTCCTGCTTCGCCGTCGATGCTGGCGTTAAGTGACGGGTGGGCCTTCAACGCCTCCACGGCTGCCTTGGCGAAGAACGGCAGGAAGCTGAGCTTGGCACCCTCGCGTTCAGCAAAATCTCGCTTGGCGCGGTCGCGAAGCTGTGCGATCCGCGTGACGTCAACCTCGATGACCGTGGTGAGCTGGGCTGACCCCTGCAGCGATTCAACGAGGCGAGAGGCGATGACCTTGCGTAGGCGAGACATGGGCTCGGTGCGACCACGAAGCGGTGAAGCCGAGCCAGATGGGGCTTTCGCTGCTGGCTGACCGGCGGCCGACTGCGCCGAACGCTGGGCCACGAGCTTGGCGGCATCTAAGACATCCTGCTTGCGGATGCGCCCGCCGACGCCGGTACCCGTGACCGACGCCAGGTCGACGGCGTACTCAGCCGCCAACTTGCGGACCAGCGGAGTGACGTAGCCGACATCAGCGGCGTGCGCCCTGGCAGGAGACACCGGTGCAGACGAGTCGGCGCGTGCAGGCGGGGCAGCGGGAGGCGCGACCTGGGAGGTCTGAGCGGGCTGAGCTACTGCCTGCTCGGGAGCGGCGGCAGGGGGAGGCGTCGCTGGAGCTGAAGCGTCGGATGCGGCCGCTGCCAGCACACCGATTTCAGCACCGACCTCGACGACCTCGTCTTCGCCGACGGTGATCGCCACGAGCACTCCGGCGATCGGGGACGGGATCTCGGTGTCGACCTTGTCTGTCGAGACCTCGACCAGGGGCTCGTCAACGGCGACGGCGTCACCCACCTGCTTGAGCCACCGGGTGACGGTGCCTTCGGTGACGCTCTCACCGAGTGCGGGGAGGACGACGGGAGTGGTACTGCCGTTCGTCGGGGCGGCAGGCGGCGGAGTTGGGGTTGGCGGCGCAGGTGCGGCGAGCGGCGAACTCAGCGCGGCCGGAGATGGCGAGGAAGCAGGGGGAGCCGGCTCGGCGGCGGTCGCCTCTGGTACGGATTCAGGGGCGTCGGCGTTGGGCGTGGATCGTAGGGGAGCCTCGCTCGACTCGCCGATCACTGCCAGCTCAGCGCCGACGGCCACTGTGTCGTCTTCTTGCGCGAGGATGCGGAGCAGAACGCCGGAGGCCGGGGCCGGTATCTCGGTGTCGACCTTGTCGGTCGAGACCTCGAGCAGCGGCTCATCGGTGCTGACCTCATCGCCCTCTTTCTTGAGCCATCGCGTGACAGTGCCCTCGGTGACGCTCTCACCGAGCAGCGGCATCTTCACTGAGACCGACATGGCGTTCCCTTCGGCAATGCTGAGGTGGTCAGGAGTGGGCGTGCAGCGGTTTACCCGCCAGCGCGAGGTGAGCTTCGCCCATGGCCTCGCTCTGCGTCGGGTGGGCGTGAATCAGGGGGGCAACGTCGTCGGCATGCGCCTCCCAGTTGTAGATCAGCTGGCCCTCGGCGAGCAGCTCACCGGCCCGGCTACCGACGATGTGGACTCCGACTACTGGACCGTCTTTGACGGCGACCAGCTTGACGACGCCCGCGGTCTTGAGGATCTGGCTCTTTCCGTTGCCACCTAGGTCGTACTTGACAACGGTCACGGTGTCGCCGTACTTCTCTCGAGCGGCAGGTTCGGTGAGCCCGACTGATGCAACTTCGGGTTCGGAGTAGGTGACACGCGGCACG
>JBDTTS010000196.1:0-4993 GCA_039930525.1 Actinomycetes bacterium
GGGAAGCCGTATGTGGCACGATCGCCGCGTGGCTGACACTGCAGACGGACCGCTGCCCCAGCCTCCTGCTCACATCGTCGAGCCCGAGCAGCCGAGCCGCATTCGCCGTGCCAACGACGCTCTGCGGTTGGTCATGTGGGCCGTCGCGACCGTGTTGATGTTGGTCATCGGCGACGTCGCTCTGGGCACAACGGCCGGCATCGAGGAGGATCTCGCCACCGGCATCACCCGGCTGCCCGAGTTGATCTTGACCATCCTGGCGCTGGCCAGCAATCTGCTGCTCTTTCTTCTTCCTCCCCTCATTCTCTCTGACCTGGCCCTTCGCAGGCGCTGGCGCACCATTGCTGTGGCCACGTCAGCTGGTGTGACCGCCTGGCTGGCGGGCTATGCCTTCTCCGTACTGGGGCCAGAGTTCTTATCTCCGGCGCTTCTGGAGGCCCTCACCACGTCGAGCGCTAGCGGCTCCCGAACACCGGTGGCCTTCCCACTCGTCACAGCAGTTGTGGCGCTGGCCTCCGTTGACGGACTACGGGGGCGACCCCGGCTGGCCTCGGTGGTCTGGGGCGCACTGATCGGCTTCACCATCTTGTTGGTCTTCGATCAATCTGCGACGCCGTTGGCTTTGGCCGTCAGCGCCAGCGGAGGCCGAACGGTTGGGCTTGCGTTCCGGTACGGGTTCGGCACCGTCAATCCACGCCCCGACGGCGCGGAGGTGGCTCGGGCTCTTGCGGCTGTGGCAGTCCCTCTCGCGTACCTGAAGTGGGACGGAGAGAGCGACGATGAACGTCACTACCTCGGCAGCACGTTGGACGGACGAGCACTCGACATCCGCGTGATCGACCGCGACCGGCGCTCCGCTGGGCTCGTCTACCAGCTGTACCGGCGTATGCGCGTGCAAGGGGTCGTTGAACGTCCTCCGACCTGGTCGGTTCGACGGGCGGTCGATCAAGCCGCGCTCCCCGTACTGGCCGCACGTCGACACGGCGTGCGCACGCCAGATTTGATTGGCGCAGCATCCGTCACCTCAGATTCGTCGGTGCTCGCCTTCGAAGAGGTGCCGGGTCTGCACACCTTCGAGACCATCGACGTCGCCGAACTAACTGACGCCACACTTGCCGACCTGTGGCAACAAGTGCGAACCCTTCACCGAGCAGGTATTGCGCACGAAGAACTACACGCAGGAAACCTTGCTCTCGACGATGCCGGCCGCGTGTGGCTGCTGGGTCTTGAGTATGGCGAGATCGCGGCGGAGCCTCTCACCTTGCGGATCGACGATGGCGAACTACTCGTCACGACGTCGCTCATCGTTGGCGCCGACCGCGCGGTGCGGGGCGCCCTGCAAGAACTCACCGCGCAACGTCTCGGTGAGGCGCTGCCACTGCTGCAGACGATTGCCCTGAGCCGGACGAATCGCAAGGCAATGAAGGGCAATCGCGAAGTGCTCCAGGACTTGCGAGACGCAGTGGTCGCTGCGTTCCCCGCAGCACCGACCGAACCTGTTCGGCTGGAACGGATGCGCCCCCGAACCTTGTTGGCGTTCTTCGCAACATCCGTAGCGATAACGATCCTGCTGGGGCAGCTAGCCTCTGTGAATCTGGTGTCAATCGTCACCGAAGCCGACCCGCGCTGGGCCGCCGCCGCCATGCTGATGTCGATCCTGACGTACGTGGCAGCCACGATCGTCATCACCAGCCTCGCACCCGTTGCACTGAGATGGATCCGCACTTTCCAAACACAGTGGGCGGCGACCTTCGTCTCGCTGGTGGCACCTGCAGCAGTCGGCCAGATCGCCACCAACAGCCGCTACCTACAGCAGGCAGGAGCGGGGCCCGCCGTCGCTATCGCCAGCGTCGGCGCCACGCAGTTGTTCGTCTTTCTCTCGTACGTGATTTTGGTGGTCGTTTTCGGCGTCATCTCCGGCCAGCAGCAGGGGCCCGATCTCATACCGAATACCACCGTTCTTCTGGTGGCGGCAGGCGCGGTCGCCGTCGCAGCTGGGCTCGCCTCGATCCCCGCCACTCGACGCGCAGTGCGCACCCGAGTGGCACCCCTGCTGTCCACCACGTGGCCGCGGCTGCTCGAGTCAGCCCGTCAACCGCGACGCCTCGCGATGGGCATGGGCGGTGCCCTGATGCTCAACCTTTCGTACTCGGCGGCCCTCTTTGCTGCAGTGTCCGCTTACGGAGGAGACCTGCAGTTCGCAACGGTGGGGTTTGTCTACCTCGCCGCGGGCGCCGTCGGGTCGGCCGCGCCGACCCCCGGCGGTATCGGCGCTGTTGAAGCCGCCTTGACCGCCGGCCTGATCGCCGCCGGCCTCGACGGCTCGCCGGCGGTCCAGGCCGCCCTGCTCTTTCGCGCCGTCACCTTCTGGCTCCCGATGGTGCCGGGCTGGATCAACTTCAGCTATCTCCAGCGGCAGGGCGCACTGTAGGTTCGCCGACTGCGCCCTCGTACTTGCCATCACCGACCGCAACGGTCCGCAGCACACAGAACTCGTTGCCCTCGGGGTCAGCCATCACGACCCAGCTCTCGTCGCCTTTCTGCCCGATGTCGACGCGGCTGGACCCCAGCGCCTCTAACCGAACGACTTCAGCGTCTTGGTCGTCCGGCCGCAGATCGAGATGCAGCCGGTTCTTGACCTGCTTGACGTCTCGAACTCGAAGGAAGAGCAAGTCAGGCATTCCTTCGCGCGGCTCACCAGCTGCAGTGATCGCCACCTCGGTGGCGTCGGCGAAGTCCACGACCCACCCCAGGGCCTGCGACCAGAATTCCGCAAGCCGATCGGGATCGGCGCAGTCGATGGTCAGACAGTCAATCCGCAGCGTCATAAGGGCCTCTTCTCCCAACACCGTCCAATTCGACCGCAGGCACGGCTACAGAAGTTTTTACACGATGAGATCCGTCAGTAGGTGGGTTTGTTCGGCTCCACCTGGTTCACCCAGGCAACAACGCCGCCACCCACGTGCTGCGCGTTGGCGAACCCCGCTCCCTTAGCGACCGCGAGCACCTCAGCCGAGCGTCCGCCGACTTTGCAGTAGAAAATCACTGGCTTGTCCTGCGGCAGCTGTTCGAGCGCACTTCCGAGCAAGAACTCGTTCTTGGGGATCAGCACAGAACCATCGATCGAGACGATTTCGCGCTCAGCTGGCTCACGGACGTCGATCAGCAGGAAGTCGGTGTCGCCCTGCTTCCGCTCGCCCAGCAGACCTTCGAGATCGCGGACGCTGATCGTCGACTCGCGAGCGGCGTCGGCGGCAGCGTCTGAGATCGTGCCGCAGAACGCCTCGTAGTCGATTAGCTCGGTGACCGTGGGGTTCTCGCCGCACACGGCGCAGTTCGGGTCCTTGCGGATTCGCACCTTGCGCACCTGCGCTTCAAGGGCGTCGTAGATCACCAGCTGCCCGATAAGACTGTCGCCGATTCCGGTGATCAGTTTGATCGCCTCATTGGCTTGGAAAGTGCCGATGGTGCCGGCCATCACGCCGAGCACACCGCCCTCAGCGCAGGACGGCACCATGCCGGGGGGCGGGGGCTCGGGGTACAGACACCGGTAACAGGGTCCGTGATCGGCCCAAAACACGCTGGCCTGGCCGTCGAATCGGTAGATCGATCCCCAGACATACGGCTTGCCGAGCAGCACAGCTGCATCGTTCACCAGATAGCGGGTGGCGAAGTTGTCGGTGCCGTCGACGATCAAGTCGTACTGCCCGAAGATGTCCATGACGTTGGTGGAGTCGAGGCGCTCCTCGTGGACCTGGACGGTGACGAACGGGTTGATCTCTTTGATCGAGTCACGTGCCGACTCGGCCTTGGATCGTCCAACGTCGCTCTGACCGTGGATGATCTGCCGTTGCAGGTTCGACTCGTCGACGATGTCGAACTCAACGATGCCGATCGTGCCGACTCCTGCTGCAGCGAGGTAGAGCAAGGTGGGAGATCCCAGTCCCCCGGCGCCGATGGCCAGGACGCGGGCGTTCTTGAGCCGCTTCTGACCCGCCATCGCCACCTCGGGAATGATGATGTGCCGCGAGTAGCGCTTGACCTCGTCGATCGAGAGGTCGTCAGACGGCTCGACAAGCGGTAGCAGGCTGGTCACGGTCACTCCAAAGTCAGCGGCTCAGCGGGGTAGGGCACCCTCAACACTGCTGATAACTGTGCCTGAGCCGTTCGCATTCCGAGAGTGATGTCCACCATGTGGACAGTAGTGCAGTCACACCGCAAACTTTAGTGAGTCTATTCCTTGAGTCTCTCTAGTCTTACTCGCTACAGTGGGCACATGTCCACCAGCCCTGCCGATCTGCTGCATGATCGCGGTCTCCGCGTGACGGCCCAGCGCCTGGCAGTGCTGCGCGTCGTGACGAACGACCCGCACGTCACGGCAGATTCAGTCGCAGAAGGTGTGCGAGCCGAGGTGGGGTCCATCTCGCTACAGGGTGTCTACGACGCTCTTGGCGTCCTCGTTGATGCTGGCTTGGTGCGACGGATTCAGCCGGCCGGCTCTCCGGCGCTCTTCGAAAGTCGCGTCAGTGACAACCACCACCACGTGATCTGTCGCTCATGCGGTCGGGTGAGTGACGTCGACTGCGCCCTCGGCTCGGCACCCTGCCTGTCGACCGTCGACGATCTCGGTTTCGAGATCGACGAAGCCGAGGTCATCTACTGGGGTCGTTGCCCCGCCTGTAGCACCGTCGATAGCTCCATCACCCATCCCTGTTGATCCGCACAGCCCCGGAAGGATTCCCATGTCTGACAATCACGACGCCGTCGTAGGTGACATTAACGACGAAACCGAGGGCAAGTGCCCGGTTGTCGGCGCTCATCGAGGCAGGTCAAACCGCGACTGGTGGCCGAACCTGCTCGACCTGAAGGTGCTGCAGCAGAATCCCCCGACGGCGAACCCGCTGGGCGATGAATTCAGCTACGCCGACCAGTTTGAGAACCTTGACCTCGCCGCACTCAAGGCCGACATCGAGGCCGTCATGACCACGTCACA
>JBDTTS010000197.1:0-4964 GCA_039930525.1 Actinomycetes bacterium
GAACGAGCAGACGCTCACGACGCGGTCGAACGATTCGGGCCGGCTCGCCCGCGCAGCGTCCAAGGCGGCGAGCAAGGTGGCGGCCTCGACCGACTCCTCGGCGACGCCGGCGGCCGCGCGGGCGCCGGCCCAGTACCTCAGCTGCGCCACGTGGCCTCCGCTCGTCACACCGCTGTCCGCACCACCGCTGTCCGCACCACCGCGGTCGGCGCTACCACTGTGGTCTACGCCGATCGGGCCTCTGTCGCCACCCGCCCGAACGCCGGGGCGGAATTAGGGGATCCACCGAGATGGGCGTAAAGTTAGGGTGCCCTAACTCGCAGGCCCACGCAGACAGGACCGCCCATGCTCGCCGCCTTCCTCATCACGCTCCGAGAGGGGCTTGAAGCAGCGCTCATCGTGAGCATTCTGATCGCCTACCTGGTCAAGACCGACCGCCACGACGCGGTGCGCTTCGTGTGGGTGGGCGTCGGTGCGGCCGCCGTCTTCTCGCTCACCGTAGGGGGCTCCCTCGCCCTCGCCGCCGACTCGCTGCCCGAGAACGCGCAATCGGCTTTCGAAGGCGTCATGGCGCTGCTTGCGGTGGCATTCGTCACGTGGATGATTTTCTGGATGGCGCGCAACGCCCGTCAGCTCAAAGGCACTCTGCACTCGCACGTCGACAAGGCCACCGACGCCGGAGCCGGAGCCGTCGCGGCCATGGCATTCATCGCTGTCTCGCGCGAGGGATTCGAGACCGCACTCTTCCTCTGGTCATCACTGCAGACCACTGGCGGCGGCTGGCTCGCCGTCCTCGGGGGCGTCCTCGGCATGGTCGCCGCCATCGCCCTTGGTCTGCTGATCTACCGAGGCGCGCTGCGGATCAACCTGGGCACTTTCTTCGCCTGGACCGGAGCCGCACTCGTCATCGTTGCCGCAGGTGTCTTCGCGTACGGCATCCACGAGCTCCAGGCGGCCGGACTGCTGCCAGGCGGTGACGCCATCGCCTTCGACATCAGCGCCACGCTGCCCTACGACTCAGTGCAGTACGCGTTCATGCACGGAATCCTCAGCCTTCGGACGGTGCCCAGCTGGCTCGAGATCGTCGCCTGGTTCGGCTACCTCGTGCCCACCATGTGGCTCTTCTTCCGCACCATCCGGCGCCCGCAGGTGGCGAGTCCGCCCACCCCGGCACACACCCAGGTGTAGTGACGACATTCACCGCGCGGCGAAACGGGTCGATACCCTCACTCGATACCTCGGGGCCCCGGATAAGGAGGACACGTGGCGCGGCTGTTGCTGTTGACCGACGGCGGTCCCACCGCCGAGTCGGTGCTGCCCGCCCTCGAGCTGCTCCCCCACACCGTCCGGGTCCTGCCCGCTGAAGGCGCTGCCCTGCTCGACGCCGGCCCGGCCGACGCCCTCTTGGTGGACGCCCGCGGTCAACTGCCGCGCGCTCGCTCGCTCTGTCGCCTCATCCGCACCACGGGTATCGGCGTCCCACTACTGCTCGTCACCACCGAGGGTGGGCTCACCGCAGTCAACGCCGAGTGGGGCGTCGACGACGTGATCCTGGCCACCGCCGGCCCTGCCGAGGTCGAGGCGCGCCTACGACTGGGCACCGAGCGACTCGCTGCCGAACGCGACCACGTGACGCCACTGATCCGCAACGGCGACCTGGTGATCGACGAGACCACCTACACCGCCAAGCTGCGCGGCAACGCCCTTGACCTCACCTACAAAGAGTTCGAGCTGCTGAAGTTCCTCGCTCAGCACCCTGGTCGGGTGTTCACCCGCGGCCAGCTGCTGCAGGAGGTATGGGGCTACGACTACTTCGGCGGGACGCGCACGGTCGACGTCCACGTGCGGCGCCTGCGCGCCAAACTCGGCGGCGAGTACGAGCAGCTGATCGGCACCGTGCGTAACGTCGGCTACCGCTTCGTCGCCGCGCCGGCACCGGCCTGACCTGCCGCACCTCACCACGTACCCGTGTCGCGGCTCCGCCTAGTCTGGCCAGCATGACCGAGCCCCCGTTTCACGTTGAGGTGCTCACCAAGTTGGACGCCGACGAGACCGACGCCGTCGCCCTGCTGAGCGAACGTGCCACTGAGCACGACGGCGTCCGACCGTTGTCTGAACACGTCACCCTGCACCTTCGTCACGGCGGTGACGAGGGCGTCCGACACCTGCTGATCTACGGCGACGGCCGCGGCCCGTTGCCCCATCTCGCCGGATACGCCCACCTCGACGTCACCGACGAGGTGGCCGGATCCAGCGCCGAAGTCGTCGTCGACCCCTCGTGGCGCCGCCAAGGGGTAGGCAGCCGGCTCGTCAGCGCCGTACGCGCCGAGACACCCGATGGGCGGCTTCGGCTGTGGGCGCATGGCGAGAGCCCGGCGGCGTCCGGACTCGCTGCTGGCCTGGGATTCAGCAAAACTCGCGAGCTGCTGCAGCTGCGGCGATCGCTGTCGGCGCCGATCCCGCCGACCGAGGTACCTGACGGCGTCAGCGTGCGGCCATTCGTTCCCGGCCATGACGACGAGGCCTGGGTGGCGCTCAACGCGCTGATCTTCGCCGACCATCCGGAGCAGGGCACGCTCAGCCTCGACGACTTGCATCGCCGGATCGCTGAGCCGTGGTTCGACGCCAGCGGCTTTTTCCTTGCCGAACGCGGCGGCCAGCTCGTGGGCTACCACTGGACCAAGGTGCATGGCGGCGAGGCATTCGTGCACGAGCACGACGGACACGGACCGCACACCCACGACCAGCACGGCCACGACCCCATCGGCGAGGTGTACGTCGTGGGTGTGCACCCCGCTGAGCGGGGTAGTGGTCTCGGAACGGCTCTGATCGTGCTCGGTCTGCGCCACCTGCGCAGCGCCGGCCTCCTCGAGGCCATGCTGTACGTGGACGCCGACAACACCGCAGCCATCGCCGCCTACAAGCGGCTGGGCTTCACCCACTGGGACTCAGACGTCCAGTTTCGGTCCCCTGACTAGGCCCAACGGGATGAAATAGGACCAATGCCGGGTGCCGATCGGCCTCAGCGCTGTCACCATAGAGACACCTCACCGAAAGGGGACCCTGTGAGTTCAGAGTCCGACTCCCCCATCGAGCCATTGCCGGCAGACCGCTTCTCGGACCGCGAGTTGTCGTGGTTGGCGTTCAACCAGCGGGTGCTCGAACTCGCCGAAGACACCGCGGTGCCCGCTCTGGAGCGGGCGAAGTTCCTGGCCATCTTCGCCAGCAACCTGGACGAGTTCTACATGGTGCGGGTCGCTGGCCTCAAGCGCCGAATGGCTGCTGGGATCGCTGTTCAGGCCGCGAGCGGACTCACTCCTCGTGAGCTGATGAAGCGGGTGCACGACCGCACCCGCACGCTGATGTCTCAGCACGCTCAGGCGCTACGCGACCTGATGCCGACGCTGCAGGAGGCCGGCGTCGAGATCCTGCGCTGGCGCGACCTCGACGTCGACGAGCAGAAGGCCATGAGCCAGATGTTCGACGACCAGATCTTCGCCGTCCTGACGCCCCTGGCCGTCGACCCGGCCCACCCGTTCCCCTACATCTCGGGGCTCTCGCTCAACCTCGCGGTCGTCGTCCGCAACCCCAACACCGGCCAAGAGCACTTCGCCCGTGTGAAGGTCCCACCGACTTTGCCGCGCTTCGTGCCGCTCGACAGTGGCGAACGCTTTGTCCCGCTTGAGGACGTCATCGCCGCGCACCTCGACTCGCTCTTTCCTGGCATGGAGGTGTTGCAGCGGCACACCTTCCGGGTCACCCGCAACGAAGACGTCGAAGTCGAAGAAGACGAGGCCGAGAACCTGCTGAAGGCTCTCGAGCGCGAGCTCTCTCGGCGTCGTTTCGGACCGCCGGTTCGCCTTGAGGTCGAAGAGACCATCGACCCTCATGTGCTCGAGCTGCTGATCGAAGAACTCGACATCCACCGCAACGAAGTCGTCACCTTGCCGTGGCCGCTCGACCTCACCGGCCTGTTCGCCATCTCTGGGTTGGAACGCCCCGAGCTGCTCTACCCGCCGTTCGTTCCCATCACCTCGCCTGAGCTCAACGAGGTCGAGACCAGTGATGCGCCCGAGATCCTCGAGGTCATGCGAACCCGAGACGTGCTTCTGCACCACCCGTACGACTCGTTCAGCACCAGCGTGCAGGCGTTTCTCGAAGAGGCGGCTGACGATCCACATGTGTTGGCCATCAAGCAGACCCTCTACCGCACCAGTGGTGACTCACCGATCGTGCATGCTCTGATCAACGCCGCCGAAGCCGGCAAGCAGGTGCTCGTACTGGTTGAGATCAAGGCACGCTTCGACGAACAGGCCAACATCAGGTGGGCGCGCAAGCTTGAACAGGCCGGCTGCCACGTCGTGTATGGCGTTGTCGGCCTGAAGACGCACAGCAAGCTCAGCATGGTGGTCCGTCAAGATGAAGACGGCGTCCTTCGCCGCTATACCCACATCGGCACCGGCAACTACCACCCCAAGACGGCACGTCTGTATGAAGACTTGGGTCTGCTGACGTCCGACGCCGCCGTCGGTGACGACGTCAGCAAGCTCTTCAACGTTCTCACCGGCTATTCGCTCACCACCGACTACCAACGGCTGTTGGTGGCGCCGCACTCAGTGCGCGCCGGGCTGATCGAACGCATCGAGCGCGAGATAGACCATCACCGTCAAGGTCGATCAGCATCGATCCGCTTCAAGGTGAACTCGATCGTTGATGAGCAGATCATTGACGCGCTGTATCGCGCTTCCAACTCCGGCGTTCCGGTCGACGTCCTGGTGCGCGGTATCTGCGGAATCAAGGCGGGCGTCCCCGGGCTCTCCGAGAACATCAGGGTGCGCAGCATCTTGGGCCGCTTCCTCGAGCACTCACGCATCTACTGGTTTGAGAACGACGGCGAGCCCGACGTGCTGATCGGCAGCGCTGACCTGATGCACCGAAACCTCGACCGTCGCGTCGAAGCCTTG
>JBDTTS010000198.1:0-4904 GCA_039930525.1 Actinomycetes bacterium
AGAGTTTGAGTTCGGGTTAGACCTCATTCTTAAGGGCCTCGAGAAGCCCAAACGCAGTACCCGAAAGTGATGCCCCGCTCCACTACAGGGTTCGGGCGCGGTCCGGACGGTGTCGTCAACCTCAAGATTCACCGCTCCGTCGAGGAGCCTGCCGACAGCCCGGGGACTCAGACGCGCGCGTATCGGGCCCGCGCGAAGCTGTAGACACCGTAGGCGGCGATGCCCAGAGCGACTGCGCTCAGGAGCCAGGGCCCGAACGGCTGCTCAAGCAGGGTGCGCAGCGCCCCGTCCAGGCCGGTGGCCTTGCGCGCTGAGTTCTGCGCCGCCGCCGTCAGGAACAGGATCCCCACCACGGCCAGGGCGAGACCCTTGGCGATGTAGCCGACCACCCCGGCGCGGGTTGCCAGGATGCCCGGATGCTCCCTCAGGTCGCGCAGGAACCTCTTGGTCCAACCCTTGAAAACGTGGTATCCACCCGCGCCTATGACGGCCAGGCCGATGACAGCAACCACCAGTCGGCCCCCGGTGTGCTGAAGAAGGGTGGCGGTGAAGTCGGCGCTCTGGGCCTTGCTGCTGCTCGGGTGTCCCTGGGTCGTGCTGAAGCTTGCCCAGGCAAGCGCAAGGTAAAGGACCACCTTGGAAAGCCCCTTGACCCGGGCCGGCCATGGCGAAGAGCCCGGGTCGGGTTGGGTCGCAACAGTGTTGGCCAGCTGCCACAAGCCGAGCGCGAGGAACCCGGCAACCGCCACCCAGAGTGTCAGCCGCCCCAAGCTGTTCCCGGCAAGGGACTGCAACGCCCCGGACTGGTCCGCCGACTTGCCACTTGCCGACCAGGCGACCTGCAAGCCGATCCACCCGATCAGCAGGTGTATGACGCCACTGACGGCGTAGCCGACCCGGGCACCGATCTGCACGACAGGCTGGGACTCGAGGCTGCCCGCGGCCCTGGTCACGTCGCCCTGCGTCATCGGTTTCTCCTTTCGCCAAGACGACCCTACCGACGCCGTGGGCGACAACGGGTGGCTGCTGGACACAGCGATGTCGCCGCCGCAGAGCGCCCTTGTCCAGCAAGTACCCACCGCTTGGCGAAGTAATCCTCACCGTTGCCCGGCCGGACCTCACGCCTGAACGTGATGGGTTTGGCGACTGTCCCAAACGGGTACAGCCCAACCACGAGGCGTTGGCCGTCCGTCGGTTCAGCGTCGGCCCGCTGGCAGCTTTTGGCGAACAGCCCCAACTGGGAAGGACGACTGACATGTTCCTGGTGCCCCCGGATCTGGCTCGGACCACGGGACCCGACCGACGCACCGCCATACGTGGCTTGCTGCTTCGCGCACTCGCTCCTGCCGTTGCGCTGTGGGTGGCGATCAGCGCGTTCGGAAAGCTGCTGACAGGGCCGCTCATCGGGTGGAACCACTCCGAGAGCGCCCTGAACCGGTCGCTTCAGGACACCCGCGACCGAACATGGGACTCGGTCACCTCGGTCTGGTCCCACGTCGGTAACACCGAGATCATCATCGGCGTGTGCGCTGTCGCCGTCGCGCTGGTGTGGTGGCGCACCAGACGCTGGTGGTTCGCCGTCATCCCGGCCATCGCCATCAGCCTGCAGGCAAGCGTCTTCGTCGCCGCGACACTCGTCACCGGTCGCCCACGCCCGGACGTCCCCCATCTGGACCCAGCCCCTCCCACCTCCAGCTACCCCAGCGGCCACGTCGGGGCCAGCGTCGCGCTGTACGCCTCCCTCGCCATCATGGCCACCACCATTGAGCGGACCTGGCTGCGCCGGACTGTGATCGCCGTGTGCTCGGTCATCCCCGTCCTGGTCGCCTACGCCCGCCTCTACCGGGGGATGCACCATCTCAGTGATGTCGTGGTCGGCGCCATCAACGGCTTGGTCTGTGCCGGGCTTGCGGCCGGCTGCCTGCTCCACGGGCGCCGCGGCACGACCACGTCCGGGTGAGGCCAGGACAGCGTTCTCAGGCCCGTCTTGCTCAGACGACGAGGTCGAGGGTTCCCGTCAGGACCACTCGGTCGGCCACCTCGTCCAGTTTGCGGTTGGATTCGTTACTGGCCCGGCGCAATAGTGCGAACGCGTGCTCGCTGGTCACATGTCGGCTTGCCATAAGCACGCCGATGGCAGCCCCGATCCGGCGGTTGCTGGACAGCGCCGTCTCCAGGTTTGATACCTGGTTCTGCGCCTGCGCGAGGGCGTAGTTTCGAAGGCAGGCCAGCTCGTGGTGAACGTCGAGCCTTGCCAGCAGCTCCTCGGCGTTGAAGGGTTTGACGATGTAGTCGTCGGCACCGGCGCGCAGTCCCTCGGCCGCGGACTCGGCGCCTGCGCGGGCGGTCAGGATAATGACCGGCACGTTCGCGTACTCAGGGTTTGCCCGGATCATCCGGACCAGGGACAGGCCGTCTTTGCCGGGCAGCATGACGTCAGTGAGGATGACGTCGGGAACCTCCTCGTGCCTCAGCGCGCTCTCGGCATCCGGCGCCGCGGTGACAGCCCAGCCGTTGCTTCGAAGCAGTCGGGTGAGGTAACGGCGAAGGTCGGTGTTGTCCTCGACCAGAAGCAGACGCCGACCGGTCGGGTCAGGGGCGTCGCCGTCCGGAACGGCCGTGGCAGCCGCCCCCACATCGGTGCGCCACTGCGGCGCCTCCGGTGTGCTGGCGATCTCCGAGATGGTTTGGGCCTGGATGCGTTCATCGACTGACGCCTCGGTTGAGGCAGTTGCGGAGCTGATCTTGAGCGGAAGGCTGATGCTGAAGGTCGAGCCCACGCCCGGCTCACTGCTGACGTCCACGGTGCCGTGTTGAGCCGTCACGAGGTCGGCGACCAGGGAAAGGCCGATGCCGGCTCCCGGTGCACTTCTGACCTGGGTCGTGCGGACTTGCTGGAACCGCTGGAACACGCGCCCAAGGGCGGCCGGCTCGATGCCCACGCCGGTGTCCTCAACGGTGAGGGTCACCGTGCCCGGCTCGGCGTTAAGCCTGACCCGGATCTGCCCCTTCGCTGTGAACTTGTAGGCGTTCGAGAGGAGATTGACGACGATGCGGGACCACATCTCCCGGTCGATGTCGACGACCAGGGGCCGGTCGGGAAGCTCGACCACGTACTCGAGGTCTGCCTGTTCGATCGCGGAGCGGAACATGGCCGCTGTCTCGCTGGTGAGCTGCACCAGGTCTGTTGCCTCACGCTGGGCGATCAGGGCGCCGCTTTCGGCCCGCGCGAACGTCAGTAGCGCATCAACAAGCCTTTCCAGCCGGAGCGCAGCGCGCAGCGCGGAGTTGAGCTGTTCCGCATCCGGTCCGATTCCGGCGACGCTGAGGCTGTCCAGACCCGTGAGCACCAGGGTCAGCGGGGTACGGAACTCGTGACTGACATTCTGGAAGAACCGCGTGCGGGATTCTTGGAGCGCGGCCAGCATCTCGGCCCGGCCACGCTGGTCCTGGTGGGCCCGTGCGTCGGTAAGCAAGGTGCCCAGCTGCCGGCTCACCAGCTCGAAGAAATCGTGATAGGCCGCGTCGACAGCACGGTAAGGGTTGACCCCAAGGACAAGGACTCCCAGCGGCTCCGCCTCCCCGCTGAGCAGAAGGGGGATGAGCATGGCCGAGGTAGGCACTGCATCGCCGAGCGGGCTGGGGTCGATGTCTCCCACATCGGCGACCCTGTCCAGATGGTCGAGCACCTCCCGCAGCCCGGTACGAGCGACGCGCGCGATCGTGTTCTCGGCGTCCTCGGCGATCGTGCTGGGAAAGGCTGCGCTTCCCGCCGTCGCGCCATAGGAGGCCACCAGCTGGAGGGCACCGCCTTCACGAAGGTAGAACGTGGCAAAGGGCAGTGCCTGACGGTTGTGGCTCATGGCTTTGAGCGCCGACCCACACACCTCACCCAGCGAAGCCATTCCTGCCGTTGACATGACGCTGAGCTCGTGGATGGTGCTCAGCCGGCGACCCGAGACCCGGGCGGTGTCCTCCATGGCGTAGACCAGCAAGCCTTGTCGCTCGTTGTCGGCGCCAGGAATGACGTTCAGGGAGAAGCTCCAATACGTCTCCTCGAGGTAGCCATGGCGATTGAGGAATATAGGGCGCTCCTCGTCGTACAGGGCGCTGTCCCCGGCGAGGCACTTCTCAACCAGGGGCTCGATCCCTGGCCACTCGTCAGCCCAGCAGTCGGGCGCACTTTGTCCCAGTGCGCCAGGGTGCCTATCAATGAGCAGTGGCGCAAAGGCGTTGTTGTAGATCTGGACGAGGTCCTTGCCCCAGCAGATCATGACCGGCAAGCGGGAAGGCAGCAGCGTGCGGACGACGGTCATCAGCTCCTGGGACCATTCGGAAGAGGGCCCCAGACGCGTGGCGGACCAGTCAACGGAGTGCAGCGTCGAAGGCAGGGCCCTTGACGTCATGGCAGCTCGATGTGGGTGCGCCGGGACTCCACGAGGTGACGGCGGAATTCCTCGTCGAAGGCCTTCTGTTGCGCGACCATCGCGGGTTTCGTGCCGGTTGGGCGCCCTCGTCGAGCCACTGCGCTCTCCCCTCTGGTCGCATCCTCGATCGAGGCTAGCTCATGAACCCAGTTCCCAGACGCAGATGCCCACACGATGCTTGCGATAACCGCAGGGTTGTGGCTAACATTTTTTGTTGTAGGACCCAGCTCGAAACGTGTGGCTGGCAACACCTTTGCCGGAGTTGCGCCATGCCCGAAGGACCTGACCCCCACCCCAGCAATTCCTACGCCCAGCGCGACGCGCGCACCAGGGCCCTGCTGGCTAGAGCCGTGCGGCTTCACGGAACACAGGCCCAGCACGTGTTTGACGAGGCCGTCCTCCTGAACGGGGCGTTGGCCCGGGCCCTCGCTCACCAGTACCGCGGCCGGGGCATCGAGGACGAGGACCTCGAGCAGG
>JBDTTS010000199.1:0-4897 GCA_039930525.1 Actinomycetes bacterium
CTTCCGCTTCTCGCCCATCCGGCACGAGGACCCTCTGCTGGATGACGAGCATGGAACCCTGAAGGACGCTCATGTCCCGGTCGGCAACGTGATGAGGGATCTCTGCCTCCGCCAGTAGGTCTTCAATGACGGACAACAATCCGAGGTCGTTTGTTCTTACCAACTCGGCCATGTGATCCCGCTCCTCATGTCACCCACGGGCCGTCAGGATAGCCCCCGGACGCACTGATCCCACCCTTTGTGAGATGGCCGGATTACTCAGCGGACGGCAGTATGGCGGCGTAGAGGGTCTTCCTGACTTCGGGGTTGTAATGACCACATCGATCCTCGGGGATGTAAACCAGGAAGTCACCGTCCCCTGTGGCTGCCACCAGGGAGACCGGTGAGTCGGCGTAGTCAGTGCAGCCGGATGGTCGGTCTGACGGGTCAGGTGTTGATAGACCATCAAGCAATCGCCCGAACATGGGACTGTCGTCGACGATCTCGTACGTTCGGCGTGCGGTGGTGCAGAGGGTTAGTGAGGTGGGACGGGGGATCTCGGTGTCCGGGGTCGGTTGTGCGACGGCACCGTTGTCCGACGTGGGCTTCGGGCACTCTGGTCCATCGAGAGAGGAGCCGCGCAGTCCCGGTTTGGTGGCGAGACTGTCGGTGCAGCCCGCCAGGGTCAGGAGCCCGACCAGAGAGAACAGTGCGACGTGCTTGAACTTCATGCGTCTAAGACTGTCAGGCCGTACGTCACGGTTCCATGAAGGCCCGTCTGGTCAAAGAGGGCTTCATGCGGCTCCCAGGGGTCATCGACGCTGCAACACTGAGGACATGCGTCGGACCGTTGTGGCCCTAGGTGTTGCCCTGGCGGGTGCCGTCGCTGCGTTCGCGTGGCTGTGGATCGGTCCGGGTAGTTACCAACCGTGTCGGCCAGCGCCGCCCTGGGACGACGTAGCCGTGTGGGTTAGTGGAAGCCTCGGCGCTGGGGAGACCGACGGGCCTACCGGCGCCCCCGCGCGCTGCGAGATCCCCAGCGTCTTCACCTGGATAATCGCGCTGACGGTCCTCGTCGCCGCCGTGACCGCCGCTGGGTACGTCCTCACGCGGTGCAGGGGTTACGAAAGGGGCGCTGCCGGGAGGGTTCCATGATCCAGAGTCGGTTCTTGCATTGCTGGGTTTGGTGGACTGTGCCTTCTCACTGGCTTGGTGGCCGCCTTCACCTGGGGCGGGCACGCACTGGGCGAGAAGGAGGGCGGGCTCGCCGTCGTGCTCTCCGATGCTGGATGTCTTGGAAGTGGCGAGGGAGAGCCGACCGGGGCAGCGTGTGCTCGAACTGCGTGGTTCTACATTCACTGGTGGGTGTGGACCGTGGGTGTCTTCGCCGTCGGCCTCCTGATCAGCCCGGTGGTTGCACACATTGCGTTGACCACCGGTCACGATCAGTCCGAGTCAGACGATGAACCGCTGGGTTCTTAGCAACACCCTTGTGCGCTACAGATCCACGCGAACGCCTTTCCCCATCTGCGCTGCCGAGGTAGGCCGTGACTGACGACGCCGACTGGTTGCCTAGTCGGTGGTGGTGCGCCCTGGCACCTTGATGCCTGCCTTGATCAGTGCCTGTGCGAGGTCACGCTGAGGAGAGCCGCAGATGCCAGCGGGGAGACGGACGCGGTAGTCCTGGTCCGGTGTGCTGGCGAGCGCTATCAGCGTGGTCTCTCGTCCGTCCCTCGGCATGTTCGGGCAGTAGTAGATACCGCGATCATCCTTGGCCGCCAGCGCCTTCATCACGGGCTTGATGCGCGGACCGGTGTTGGGGAGTCTCGTCTGGTTCTGTGCGCCGGGACCGCAGAAGAGCAGATGGGTGACCTCGTCGAATCTGACCGGGTCAGTCTTTGGCAACCGTTGGTCGGGTCGGTCGCACGCGAATGTGTCGGTGGGCCACCCGCGCAGTGCAATGTCGGTTCCATACACAGGAGCGTGGGGTTGAACCGTGCGCAAAGCGGACAGCGTCGGCGATGGTGAGGGTGTTGAGTCAGACGTGCAGCCGCTCAGCACGAGGGCGACGAACAGAATCACAGCGAACAAGCTCCGCTCTCGACTCATGGCCATGCGACGCATCGTACGTCTGAGTGGTTCCTCTACCGGCGGGAGAAGAAGGACGCGCAGGCACCCTTGGGCGCCGTGGCAAGGGCTCGCCACCGATGGCCCTGCCGCCTGATGCAAACGGCTCGCGCACGCGGACCGGCATCCATGTACAGGGTCAGTTCTGTCAGGCATCATCCGACGATGGGGGTTAGTCGATGGGGTCAGGCAGTTGGGTTGCTCGCGGCTGCGTGCCTGCTGGGTGCCTGCTCCGCGACACCAGAGCCGTCGTCGCTCCCTACCGCTAGCCCATCTTCGGCTTCGCCTTCAGCGACCGCGTCGGCAGAGCCCATCTCATCTCAGGTGACTGAGAGTGGCTTGAAGGGGGCACCGGATGTGTTCGTCGCCCGGGTGAATGCGCGGATCGCTGTCGTCGGCTCGGGTAGTGGCAAGGTTCGACGGTTCCTGACGAAGGGCGGAAAGTGGGTTGCGGACAGCCACCCAGTGTTGGTCAAGGCTGGGGGCCGTCAGTACGTCTACTACCTGCACGAGAACTTCAAGCGATGCCCCAACAGCATCCGGCGGATTCCCTTGCATGGGGGCACCTCCGAACAGGTCACTCGGCAGCCGTTCCAGATCATGGGAATGAGTGTGAGTCCGAACGGGCGATACCTGGCCTACTCCGCTGAGGGCTGCCGGGCACCGGTGACTCGCGACTTCGCCGAAGTCGTCTCACTCCGTACTGGCGAGGTGGTGCAGACAGTTACCACACCGAGGGAGAGGAATGTTGCCCCGATTGGACTTGGCTCGGTCACGGTCACCAACCATCAACTGGTGGTGTTCGCCGGTGTCCATCTCACAACCTGGCTGAGCGTTCTCTCCCTCGACCGGGACGCCGGGGACTACCGTCTGCTTTCGCTGCCGCACATCCCGGTGCGCTGCCGCCTGGACCGCCTGGCGTCTTCTCCCTCGCCGTCCCGCGTTTTCGGCAGTGTGACCTGTGGCCACAGGATCAAGACGTTCACCGCCTCCGGTCCGCGTCTTCAGCGAGTCCGTTACAGCGACCCGATTCCCCTGGACATGGATTGGGCCGGTGTGTCCAGCCGAACCCGGCAAGGCTGGTACATCGGCAACGGCAATCCAGCGGGCAAGGGTGGCGGCGACCACATCATCCAGTGGCGCGGCGACGCGGGCCGGATGCTGAAGAGGTGCTCAACGCCGAAGAAGACCGGGGGGCTCTGTGCTGATCAAGTGACCTGGTCCACTCTCGGGTCTCACACGCCGACATCGAGGCACAAGTCCTCGGGGCATCGGAAGTTCGACAAGCCGGGCATCAAGACCCGCGTTGACCAGCCCGCACCATCGATTCAGTTCAGCACGTCCAACGCTTGGACCGGCTGGTACGAAGGTGCCTATCTCGCGGTCTACGCGGGGAGCGCCGGATATGAGCACCCCGACAAGGGCTCAGTCATGGTGTTCACCTACGACGACAACCACAAGACCCGCCTCGGCTACACCAGAAAGCTGCCCGGCACCGGCGCTCTCACCGTGGTGTCCGTCAGCAAGCCGGAGGTCGTGCTCCGAGACGAACACGGCCAGACCCACACGCTCAACCTCAACGCGCGAACGCTCACCTGACAATGGAAGAAGGTCGACGGAGGGTGGAAACCGGATCGGCCTCTCGCAACACTCAAGATTACTGCCACGCCCAAGAACAGCGATTCTTGGCCAGTCGGAACGTTCGGCCGGGCGATCGCGTCTGAACCGCATGGATCACTGTGGCTCGATCAGGTTGCTCTCCGCCCTGGCGCTGGTCATGACATTGGCGGCTTGCACCTCAGATTCCCAAGAGGCCCCACGGACAGAGACGGTGACTGAGAACGCGTCGACGATGCCAGTGGATCTGGTGCGAGAGGGGGCGTGCGGTGAAGCCTTCTTCTGGGCCGAGTCTGCCGAGCGGAACGTTGCCGTAACTGTCGAGGTCGCCTATTCACGGCCAGCCAGTGTGTACCCGACCTTGGCCATCCCTTTCACCCTGCCGAACGACAAGGTGAAAGTCCGGGTGCTCAGGGGTCAAGATCTTTCCCGCAACTTCTGCACCGACCTCATCACAACGTCCTCCGAGCCGGACTCGATGTCGGCTGGCCCCGAGGGGGAGGGACGAGTCACCATTGCTTCGCCGCCGAGCCACGGGAGCGCGTGTGGTCGAACGTTGGGCACGCTTCGGCTTCGAGGGCTGGTCGCCGAGGATGGGACTGAGTTCTCGCCGATCACTGTCAAGTCTCCCGACATTGGCTGCTACTCCGGTTGAGGCGCCGCAGCTATGGGGTTCGGCAGTAACAGATCGCAGGGCACGGCGTGTAAACCATTCCCCTGCTTGGGCCCACTAGTGATGTAGTCGAGCAGGGAGGCAAACGTGGCCGATGACCTGGACGAGTTCACCTCGTTCGTGGCGTCGTCTTCTGCTGCTCTTTTCCGTTTGGCTGGGCTGCTGACTAGCGGTGACACCCACGCGGCGCAGGATCTCATTCAGGAGTCGTACGGGGAGACCTACCGGCGCTGGGACTCGATCCGCGACCCTGGTGCTCGGCAGGCGTACGCGAGGCGAATCCTGGTGCGGGCCGCCACCAGACGATGGAAACGCCTACGGAGCGACCGGCACGAGCACCAACTCCACGTCGATGACGCTGACGTGGGCCTTGCCGATCAGGTCGCCCACGCACGCGACTTGTGGGTGGCGTTGGCGGCCCTGTCACCAAGACAGCGAGCTGTGGTGGTGCTCCGCTACTACGAGGACTTGACCGAGGCCCAGATCGCCGAGGTGCTGAAC
>JBDTTS010000200.1:0-4886 GCA_039930525.1 Actinomycetes bacterium
CGGTCGACCTAGTTGATGAAAACGGCCACGCGGTGGCCCGCGGACTGGTGAACTTTGACGCGGCAGAGCTTCCGCCGCTTCTGGGGCGTTCCACCCGAGAGTTGGCCAAGGAGCTTGGCACCGCGTATGAGCGTGAAGTGGTGCACCGCGATGACCTGGTGGTACTGGGTCGCCGGGCCGACGACGACGGAGGCCGCACCTCGTGACCGAACTCGATCTTGACTCTGCCGGGCGCCGGATGTGGCATGTGGTCATCACTACCGCGGGTGCGCCGTTGCCAGCCGAAAAGGTCTGTGAAGCGCTCGAGCGTCTCGCCGACCGTCATCAGTTCCTACTGTCGGCTCGATACGCGACCGACCGCGCTGAAGTCCGCTACTGGGATGAGAGTGGCCACGTCCGCGACATCGCGGCCCGGGCCTTCGCGGTCTGGACCGAGTACAGCGAGATCGCCGCGCTGCCGCCGTGGGAGGTCGTCGGCCTCGAGGTGATTGAGCGAGACGCCTTTCACGCGCGCCTCGGTGGCCGTCCCGGGCGTCGTGCCGGCGATCCAGATGCCGGTGGCTTGGCGTCTGGCGGTATCCACCCCTTCTAACGGTTGAGCTGCGCAGGCGCCAAAGCGACGCCAATCGTGGTCGGAATTGCACCTCGGCGGTACATAAACGTCCACAGTCGGGGTCATCTACGGACTCTTCCCTCGGGTTCAGAGAAGAGCTACGAGCGTCGACATTCACCCCTTCTGACCACTTAGTTACCCTGGTGCGATGAGCACTGCAGCAGATGCGGTCCCCAGCGAGCGTGACGCCGTGCTAGACGCGGCCCGCCGCGCTCGCGGCGCATCCACCGTTCTGGCGCCAGCGACTCGTGCGGTCAAAGACGCTGCGATCGTCGCCATGGCTGACGCGCTCGATGCCAGGGTCGCCGAGGTCGTCGCCGCGAACACCGGCGATGTCGACCGAGCGAAGGCTGCTGGTACGGCGGAGGGTCTGGTGGACCGCCTCACCCTCACGCGCGAGCGGATCGCGGCCATCGCCGACGCCCTGCGCGACGTGGCCCAGCTGCCGGATCCGGTCGGAGAGGTGATCCGCGGGTTCACACTGCCGAATGGCCTCGAGGTTCGACAGGTGCGCGTCCCGATCGGTGTCGTCGGCATCATCTACGAGGCGCGCCCCAATGTGACGGTCGACGCTGCCGGCCTCGGCTTGAAGTCGGGCAACGCCGTACTGCTGCGCGGGTCGTCCTCGGCCTACGACTCGAACACCGCACTGGTCGCGATCATGCAGGACGCCCTTGAGGCGTCCGGTCTGCCCCGCGACTGCATCCAACTCGTGCCGGGTACCACTCATGAGGCGGTCAAGCACCTGATGACGGCGCGTGGGTTGGTCGATGTGCTGATTCCGAGAGGTGGCGCTGGCCTGATCCGCTCAGTGGTCGAGGAGTCGACGGTGCCCGTCATCGAGACGGGTGTCGGCAACTGCCACGTCTACATCGACGCGTCCGCCGACGTCGACAAGGCCGTTCCCCTGCTGGTCAACGCCAAGACCCAGCGACCCAGCGTCTGTAACGCTGCCGAGACCTTCTTGGTGCACGCCGACATCGCCGACGAGTTTCTTCCTGCGGCTCTGGCCGCGCTGGACGAAGCCGGGGTTACGGTGCACGCCGACCCTCGGATGCGCGCTTACGTCGAAGCCAGCGGCATCGCGTTCGCCGACGTCACAGATGACGACTGGGCCGCCGAGTACTACTCGCTCGACATTGCCGCTGGGGTGGTTGACTCGCTCGACGACGCGGTGGCTCACATTCGACGGTGGTCGACCGGCCACACCGAGGCCATCGTCACCGAAGACCAGTCAGCGGCCCGAGCATTCGTGGCCCAGGTCGACGCCGCCGCCGTCATGGTGAACGCGTCGACCCGATTCACCGATGGTGGTGAGTTCGGCTTCGGGGCCGAGATCGGCATCAGCACGCAAAAGCTGCACGCTCGGGGGCCCATGGGCCTCACTGAGCTGACCAGCACCAAGTACGTCGTCACCGGAGACGGCCACATCCGGCCGTAGCTGTTGCTGTTCGCTACGCTGTCCCCGTCCCATCCCAGCACGTGAGGTGCCGCATGCTTGCTCTGATCCAGCTGTCTGAGACCGTGGTCGAAGAAGAGGTCTCCGCTCTGCCGCTCGCCGTCTCGTTGGCCGTGGGCACCTTCCTGCTCTTCGCGTTGCTGCTGTTCGCCGTCTCGCGACTCAACCCCGACCGCTGAGCCCGCCACTTGGGGCGGTGCGCCTGCTTTGGGCGTATTCGCCAGTAAGGTCGCCTCCATGCAGCGGATCGGTGTCATGGGGGGCACCTTCGACCCCATTCACCACGGTCACCTGGTAGCCGCCAGCGAGGTGGCAGCTTCCTTCGACCTCGACGAGGTCGTCTTCGTTCCCACCGGAGCACCCTGGCAAAAGACCGACCGGGCTGTCTCGCCCCCTGAGGACCGCTACTTGATGACTGTTATCGCCACCGCCTCGGACCCGCGCTTCTCGGTCAGTCGCGTCGACATCGACCGCGACGGCCCCACTTACACGCTCGACACGCTGCGCGACCTGCGTGGGGCGTACCCGAACAGCCAGGAGTTCTTTTTCATTACCGGCGCCGATGCCCTGGCCCAGCTGCTCACCTGGCGCGACGTCGAGGCCTTGTTCGCGCTGGCGCACTTCGTCGGTGTGACGCGTCCGGGGCACACTCTTGCCGACCCGGGACTGCCGAGCGGCGAGGTCAGCCTGATCGAGATCCCTGCCTTGGCCATCTCGTCGACCGACATCCGTGAGCGCGTGGGATCTGGGCGCCCCATTGACTACCTGGTGCCCGAAGGCGTCGCCCGGTACGTGGGCAAGCGGGGCCTCTACCGGCAGGACGCCGCATGAGCGAGCGACACCGGCATCGGCCGGACAAGAAGGCCGCTAAGAAGGCGGACAAGCAAGCCAGTCGAGAGAAGCCCATAAAGGCTTCCAAACCCACCAAGGGCGCAACATCCCCGAAGCGGGGGGCCAAGGACGCCGTTTCGCTGGCTGATCGACTAGGCCCGGCTGCTTCGACGTCATCTGGTCCCCGGACGGTACTGCCCGGCGATTCGAAGGCCAAGGCGGTCCAGCCACAGTCGCGCCGCCAACTTCGTCAGCAGCGCGAGGCGCAAAAGCGCCAAGCGCGGCAGAGGTGGATTGTCACTGCGCTGGCTGTGCTCGGAGTCGTAGCGCTTGGGGCGCTGCTGGTCTTTTGGCTGGCCAGCCGAAGCGACGAGACGGTTGCCCCCGCAGAGGTGGGGCGCACCGAACGCACGCTCACGATGACGCTGGCGGCGGGGTCAGATGCTGCGACGTCCGGCGCGTTGATGGTGTACGACGTCGACAACGGGACTGCTGGCTCAGTGTTGGTCCCGTCCCGGCTGTTCGTCGAAGGGCCAACACCGGGCGGACTGCCCTTCGGAGACACCGTGCAGCTTGGCGAGACCGGCGCACCTGGCACCTCGTTGGCCGACACCCTCGACGTCGTTGTCGACGACACGTGGCAGGTATCTGATGAGATGCTCGCCCAACTCGTCGGTGCCGCTGACGGCGTGCTGGTGGACGTCGACACCGACATCCTTGAAGGGACCCCTGGTGGTCAACAGGTGGTCGTCGTCGGGCAAGGAGACGGGCAGTTGCTCGGGCCGAAGGAGGCTGTCGCGTTCGCCAACTATCTGGCTCCAGAAGAGAACGAAGAGGCGCGCCTTGCCCGGTTCGGCCAGGTGCTCGAGCAAGTCACCCAGCGCCTGCCGGAAGAGCCCCAGGCGCTGCTCGCGACGCTTGAAGGGGTAGGGGCAACCGAGAACGCCACTCTCAGCACTGAGTCTCTCGCCAACTTCATGCTTGGCTACGGCGACGTGGGGCGGGGTGGTGACACCAGCTACCAGTCACTTCCCGTCAACACCTTGGAGACCGGCAGCCGCAACCCGGCTCTGATCGTGGAGGCACAGGGGCTGGAGCGGTTGCGGGCCGGCTTGCTCGCCGACTCGCTGCCGCCAGATGCCGGCGGCGAAGAGATCGTCGTTCTCGTGCAAAACGGGGTGGGCACCCCAGGGATCGAGCAGGATGCCGCTGAACTGTTGCGTGATGAGGGCTACGACTTCTTCAACGGCGGCAACGCCACCTCGTTCGGTCGCGATCAGACGCTCGTATTGATTCCCGACTCGACGCCGGCCTCGCAGGCGCTGGGCGAAGATGTCGCCGCCACCCTGGGGGTGCCCGAATCGTCGGTGCAGGTGAGCGACCAGGGCAGCTCGATCGCCGACGTGATCGTGATCTTGGGGGCAGACTTCCGGCCGTGAGAGGCTAGGGGCACCCGTCCAGCATCATCAAGGAGCTTAGTGAGCGCGATCGCCGAGTCTGTCCATCTGGTGCAAGAGGCGGCTTCGGCTGCTGCTGACAAGTCGGCCGTCGATATCGTGGCCTTCGATGTCAGCGAACAGCTTGCCGTTGCCGACGCGTTCTTCCTCTGTTCGGCGCCCAATGACCGGCAGGTCCGAGCCATCGTCGAGGCGATCGAAGAACGCCTCGCAAGTCTTGGACAGAAACCAGCCCATCGCGAGGGCGAGCGCGAAAACCGATGGGTGTTGCTCGACTACCTCGATGTCGTCGTGCACGTCCAGCATGAAGAAGAGCGAGTGTTCTACGCCCTCGAACGACTCTGGAGCGACTGCCCGACGATCCCGCTTGAAGAGACCGCTGAGGTGTCGAGCTGAGCGTCGAGTTCACGCCGGGCGTCCCTCGTCGCCGGGTCGTCCTGTGGCGACACGGTCGCACTGAATGGAACGACTCCCGCCGATTTCAAGGACAGACCGACGTCGCTCTCGACGACGTCGGCCGCTCTCA
>JBDTTS010000201.1:0-4883 GCA_039930525.1 Actinomycetes bacterium
ACATGCGGCTGCGCGAGGGCGGAGACAATGGCCAACCACTCGTGCTCAGCGACCCACAGGCTCCCGCCGCGACGACGCTGACGGAGATCGCAATGCGGCTCGGCCGGCGCGAACGAGGGCTACTTGGCAAATCACTCTCACTCACACCGAACCGGAACTAACAATCGGTCAGGTGGTGTCAGAGTCGTAACGAGGACGTTCGGGGGCCCTGTCGACGTCTCCGCCATCTTCGCCGTCACTTCCGTCGACCGATCGCTTCACGTCCCGCACCTCTTTGTCGATCGGGTCAAAGAGGTTGCGCTTGACGAACGACCGCGGATCAAGGTCGCTGATGTTCAGGTCACCGAGCTCAGGGCCGAGCGAGTCCTTGAGGTCTTGTTTAGCCCCCGTTGCCATGCGCCGTACTTCGCGTAGAAGACGGGCAGCGTCCGCCGCAAGCCCGGGCAGTTTGTCTGGGCCGAATATCAAGAGTGCGAGCACCGCAATCGCGATGATCTCCCACACATTGATGTCGAACATGAACCCAGGGTAGGCCAGGGCCGACGTCAGCCGACCGTTGCGCCCAAAGTCACGGTGAGTGAGAGCCGGCGGTCATCGCGCTCGACCAGAAGATTGACGTCGTCACCAGGGCGCAAACTCCTGATCAGAACCACGAACTCCTCGTAGGTCTCTACTTGCTCACCGTCAACGGCAACCACCAGATCCCCAGGTTCGACGCCGGCCACATCGGCAGCGCCACCTGGTGTCACGGCGTCTCCGGGTGCCCCAGCTCGTTGCACCTGAGCCCCCGGCCCTGCGTAGGTCAGATCGAGAAGAACTCCGACGACCGGGTACTCCGCTTCACCAGTGGCGATCAGCTGTTCGACAACGGTCCGCGCCTGATTGACGGGAATGGCGAAGCCCAGTCCGATGCTCCCTGCCGAACGCCCCGATCCCAACGTGGCGATCGCACTCGTAATGCCGACCACGCGGCCACGGATGTCGACCAGGGGTCCACCTGAGTTGCCGGGATTGATGGCCGCGTCGGTCTGAATGGCACTGATGTACGAGGCCTGACCAGCGTCCGAGGTGGTGACGGGGCGGTCCAGGGCGCTGACGATGCCGGTCGTCACCGTCCCGCTGAGCCCCAAGGGAGACCCCACGGCGACCACTGCATCACCCACGCGCAGGCGATCAGAGTCACCGAGCGGGGCTGCCGACAAACCCTTACGGTCCACCCGGACCACAGCAAGGTCATACGTCGGGGAACGGCCAACGATCCGGGCGGGAACCTGCACGCCGTCACTGAACGTTGCCACGACAGATCCTCGCTCGGCGGCACCAGAGATGACGTGGCTGTTCGTCACGATGTAGCCATCCGAGCGCACGACCACACCTGAACCGGTCGCCCCCCGCCCTTCCCCACGCACCTCGAGGGACACCACCGTCGGAACCACCGCGTCGGCGATCTTCGTGACTACGGACGGAGGTTCGTCGTCGACTGGAGTCGCCGGGAGGACCACACCAGGGATGGCGTCCGTTCGATCATCTGCCCAGAGCACCGCTGCAGCCGCCAGTGCCCCGGTTGCCAGCCCCACAACAAGAGCTGCCAACAGATACATCAGCAGGCTCGGGCCAGGGCCGCGTTCTGCGCGGTAGACGAATCTCGTCGGCATGCTCATACCGGCCACGCTACGCGGTGGTCCGCCCGACGCCGCCGGAACGCCACCCCTCGTCTGGCGCACAGATAGAGTCAACGCTGACGCGGCGATGCGTCACAGGTCTGATCTGAGGGAGGCCGACCATCGGAACTGACGAGGCAGACACTCAGCGACTCTTCGTCGACGGCTACCGCCCAGAAGATGATCTGCTGGATGCCGCGCGAGGACGGGGCGACGAGATCGGTGTGTCGTCGGTGTCACCAGCGACGGGGGCAACGCTGCGCTGGCTCGCTGAGTTGATCGGTGCACGTGCGGTCGCCGAGGTCGGGACCGGTGCAGGAGTCTCCGGGCTCTGGCTGTTGCGGGGCATGGCTCCTGATGGCGTGCTCACCACCGTTGACGAAGAGGCTGAGAACACCCGAGCCGCTCGTCAGACATTCACCGAGGCAGGGGTTCCCACGCAGCGCGTGCGGCTCATCACCGGCCATCCGGTCGAGGTGCTCTCGAGGTTGGCTGACGGCGCGTACGACACCGTGTTCTTCGACGCCAATCCGCAGGAGTCCGCCCGCTACTTCGACGAGGGGCTACGGCTCTTGCGCTCCGGAGGGCT
This sequence comes from Actinomycetes bacterium, assembly GCA_039930525.1. Classification (GTDB taxonomy): domain Bacteria; phylum Actinomycetota; class Actinomycetes; order JAHEKZ01; family JAHEKZ01; genus JAHEKZ01. Next base: position 2,251 of record JBDTTS010000201.1, read on the forward strand.
CCTGATCTTCAACGGGGCGCTGCTGAATGGGCGGGTAGCAGACCCGGCCCAACGCGACGCCGCGACAATCGCGATCCGAACCCTGGTGAACGACACCCGCGACGACGAGAGGATCCGGCCACTACTTCTGCCGGTCGGCGATGGCGTGCTCGTCGCGCAGAAGCTCTAAGACCTGAACGACTCGTCAGGCGCTGCCGGGGCCGGCCCCGGAGACAAACCCGGCGCCCCCCTCGGCGATTGCCACGACCTCAAAAGGCTCATAGGCGATCGGCGATGAGCCGACGATGACGCTGCCGGGGGCTGTTTGTTCGCCAGGCATGAACCCGGCGAGAAAGTGGTCGCGATCTTCGCGGCTGGCGAAGATATAGGTGCCCTCGAACCAGTCGCCTTCCATCATGCGCCAGGTCTTGGCGTGCAGCCCCTCCATGCCAGAGAACCGGTCAAGGGATGTCTGCACCACGTAGTCGCGCAGCTGTTGGGCCACAGCCGGTGGTGAGTCCTTCAGGGACCACCGCACAGAGAGGCCGAACATCGGCGTCAGCCCACCACGCCGACGAGCTGGTCGCCGAGGTCTTTGGCCTCTTCGGCGTTGAGTTCGACGACGAGCCGACCGCCACCTTCGAGGGGTACGCGCATCACGATGCCGCGACCCTCTTTGGTCACCTCGAGTGGTCCGTCGCCGGTGCGCGGCTTCATGGCCGCCATGGGCATCCCCTTTCCAGAAGGCAACGTGACCGAGGGTTCGGTACGCAAAGCCGTTCGAACAATGCGCGATCATTATTCCGCACGGCGGATAAGACCCCGAGCCCGCCCCAAGCAGTGGCCGCTAGGACCGGGCGTGCTCGGCCTCGACCTCGCGCGCCAGCTTCTGCAGGCTGCGGCGCACACCCCAAGCAAATCCAGGTCGAACGATCGGCCAGCCCAACCTGCCGACAACCCCTAGGGGCAGGTCAAGCTCTTCAGCCCAGACGAACCGTGATAGGCCACGCGGCAGTGCGACCACCTCGAAGATGCCGAGTCCCTTGACCACATTTCCGGTGTGCAGAACCACACAGCGCCGAGGCGGGTCCCATTCGGTGATGACCATGGTGTCGAGGAACCCGAGTCGACCAGATCCGGTGAAGGCCTCCAAGCCGCCTCCGACGCCAACCCCACCCAAATCCGTGGCACGCACGGTTGTACCCATCATCCAGTCAGACTGTCTTGGCCAGTCGGTGACTGCCGTCCACACCACTTCGGGAGGGGCGTCGATGACGACATCGACCGCTATCTGCGCCGTCACTTATTCCTCCGATGTCGAGTTAGCCCCCGCCTGGAGCTGCCGAATCTCAGCATCCCGCAGGGCGAGCTCGGCCGCGAGTCGGTCGAGCACCTCGTCGACAGCGGCCATCTGATAGCCGCGGACCGCGAGGGGTAGACGCAACGCCTCGACGTCAGACGCCACCATGATGCGTTCCTGCGGCAGCCGGACCACAACGTCGTCCGGTTCTTCTTCCACAAGCCCGTCGCCACGCCCGAGCGCCAGGAGCACCACCCCGAGCAGGATGACGCTGATCACCACCAACCATAAAATCCACATCATGCGACGTTCCTCCTTGGATGCGTCACGATGGTCCCACGCCGGAACTTCTCCGGCGAGTAAGCCATGAGGAGCCTCGTGTCTGTCCCCGCCCTGCACCTCGGCTCCCGCAGCTTTTCGCCCGACGAGCGCCTCATCATGGCCATCATCAACCGAACCCCCGATTCCTTTTACGATGCGGGCCTCACGTTCACCGATGAGCGGGCCATGGCCGCCGTCGACGCTGCCGTGGCAGCGGGAGCTGAGATCGTCGACGTCGGAGGGGTCAAGGCCGGGCCAGGTGACGCGGTCGATCTCAACGAAGAACTTCGCCGAACAGTTGACTTCGTGGCCGCGATTCGAGATCGCCATCCCGCGGTGCTCATCAGTGTCGACACGTGGCGTCACGAGGTGGGTGAGGCCGTTTGCCGTGCGGGCGCTGACCTGTTGAACGATGCCTGGGGCGGCCACGATCCAGAACTTGCGCACGTCGCGGCCCACTTCGACGTGGGGCTGGTCTGTACGCACACCGGTGGCGCCACTCCCCGCACCCGACCACACCGCGTCGCGTACGAAGATGTTGTTGGATCCGTCGTCGACTTTCTCGGCCAGGAAACGGCCCGTGCCGAAGCCGCAGGAGTCAACCGCCAGCGAATTCTCGTCGATCCCGGTCACGACTTTGGCAAGAACACCCGCCACTCATTGGCCGTTACCCGCGTGCTCGATCAACTCCTCGCGCTCGGTCGGCCACTTCTGGTCTCGCTGTCGAACAAGGACTTCGTCGGAGAGTCCCTCGACGCCCCCGTCGGCAACCGACTGATCGGAACTTTGGCGGCGACGGCGATTAGTTCTTGGTTGGGAGCACAGGTCTTTCGGGTGCACGAGGTACCCGAGACGCGGGCCGTTCTCGCAATGGTTCAGGCGATTGCGGGGTCAGCGGAGCCCTCGGTCGCGCGACGCGGGCTCGCCTAGACGTCTTGGCTCGCTGGTGGGCTACCGCCGCCCCGACGTAGGCGACAAGCGACGCTGCGAGCACCCAGGCCCCCATCATCACCGTAGGCACCTGCCAAACAGC
>JBDTTS010000202.1:0-4866 GCA_039930525.1 Actinomycetes bacterium
AGCACCCCGCCTGTGACAACGACGAGGCTGTTCACCAGGTACTCGCGAACACCTTTGTCCCAGGCTCGCGCGAAGTTCGACCACTGGAAGACCTTTGGCAAGGACAACGGCGCGCCGAAGATCTCGCGTGACGTCTTCACCGAAGCCAGCAGCGCCCACGCGAACGGCACCAACACCATGACCGTCCAGCCGATCAGGACGGCGTGCGAGAAGACGTTGATGCCGGCGTCGGCGGCGCTGCGACCCTTGTGGCGGTTGCCAGCCCGCCTGGACGGGCCCGACGTCGGGGTGCCGATGTCGCCAGTGCGAGTCATGACAGTCATCGTCGCCCCTTCAGTATTCGATCCGCTCGCGCCGGGTGGCGCGCAGCATGATGGCGGCGATGATGAGCGTGAAGAAGAACAGGACAACTCCGATGGCCGACGCGTAGCCGGCACGGCCGAACTGGAAACCGTTCTGTGCGATCTGCAGGGAGATCACCTGGGTGGAGTCGTTAGGCCCGCCGGGGCCTGCAGTCATCACCGCGACCAGTGCGTAGACGTCGAGCGCGAGGATGGCCAGGTAGACCCACGACGTCTGGATCGTGTCCCACAACAGGGGCATCGTGACGTGGAAGAACGTGGTCACACTTCCCGCCCCGTCGAGCAGCGCCGCCTCGAAGATGTCCCTCGGGATCGCGGACATCGCGGCGTTGAACAGCACCAGATAGAACCCGATGCTGCCCCACACCAGGACCCACAGGACGCAGTACAACGCCAGGTTGGGGTCGGCCAGCCAGGTGGATGACCCCAGCCCGATGCGCAGCAGCACGCTGTTGACCAGACCCGTCGGGGTCGGGTCGAGGATAACGGCCCAGATCACCGCGATCACGGGTACCGACAACACCTGCGGCAGGAAGAAGGCCAACTTGTAGAAGCCGGAACCCCTTACGCCCCTCACGCCGGCGCCAGATCCCCGCCCGCCGACATTCAGCAGGAAGGCGAAGAACAGAGCAGGCAGGATGACCGCCGGAGGCAGCACGACCAGCAGCACCCCGTTGTTCCGCAACGCGCGCAGAAAAAGCGAGTCGCTCATGAGCTGCCGGAAGTTCTGCAGTCCGATGAAGTGGAACTCGGGTGAGACGCCGGTCCAGTCGGTCATCGAGTAGTAGAAGGCCTGGACGAACGGCCCGATCACGAAGACCGCGTACAACGCCAGCGGAAGTGCCAGGAACCCCACGATGAACCGGTACCGGCCGTGCCGCATCGAACTCCTTCCTGGGCGTCGGGGCGCAGGCTAGGCGCGGGTGCGCTTCTTTGTCCGCGGATCGGCGGCGATCTCGTCGGCCACCTTCTGGGCGGCCGCGCAGAACTCGCTGGCCGTCATACGTCCGGCAGCCAGCTCGCCGACCACGGTCTGAATCTTCGGCTTCATCGGCGAGTACCAGTCGAAGTAGTAGTAGCTCCAGTTCTCGTCGCCGCCGGCTTCGAGCAGCGCTCTGGTGGACTCCCCAGCGGTCGTGAGCTTCAGGCCCTCTCCTAAACCTTTGACGATGGTCGGCGAGCCGGTCAGCTCCATAAACTTCGACGCGCCCTCCTTCGACACCATGAGGCGCAGGAACTCCAGCCCCCCTGCCACGTTCTTGGCCTTTGCCGGCACGATGAACGCCTCGGACGCGCTGATGCGCGTGGACCGGAACGGCAGCTTCGCACCCGCCAGCAAGGGGGTCGGTGCGATCGTCGTGGCGAAACCCGCTGGCGTGAACTGCTTCTGTTCGTTCTCCAGCCATGAGCCGCAGGGGATGAACGCCGCCTTACCCTCGTTCCAACGGGTCTGGGACTGAACGTGGTCCAGACCCTCCGTGCCCTGGAGCATGTAGCCCTTGGACTTGATCTCGAGCAACGCCTCGGCGGCCATCTTGATCGACTCGTGCTTCCAGGCGTTGGGCGCGAGGCTGTCGATCGCGGTGGCGACCTCCCTGCCGCCATGCTTGACGGCCATGTCCATCATGAACTGCTGGATGTATTGCGGATACTTGCCTTGATGGGCCATCGGCGCTAGGCCGGCAGCCTTGATCTCCTTGCAGAGCGAGAGGAAGTCAGCCCATGTCTCGGCCGGCTTCCAGCCCTTCTTGTCGAAAAGCGCTTTGTCGTACCAAAGGCCGTAGACGACGAGGGTGTAGTTCAGGACCTGGAGCTTGCCGCCATAATCACCGGCCTCCAGCGCCACCGGGAACAGGGTGTCCTTGATCTTGCCGCCGTCGATCGACTCGGCGTCGAAGAACTGGGCCAGGTCGGTGAGCTGGCCGGTGTCCGCCAGGGTGGACAGCGGCAGCTCCGCGTCACCCGTGTTGTCGATCACGTCCGGGGGGTTGCCGCCGTTGAACCGAGGCTGCAGCTGCTGCCTGATGTCGGTGATGCCGGCCAGTTTCACCTCGGCGCTGCTCCACTTCTTCTTGTACAGCTCCACGTCGAACTTGGCATATTCATCGCCCCAACCGCCCTTGAAGATGACGACCTCGAGCGGCGCATCCGACTTGACTCCGAACGGGTTCGCGGCGCTCTTGGTGACTCCGACGGTGGCCTTGCTGCTGCTCCCGCCGCTGCCGCTGGCGCAGCTGGTCAGCACGGAACCGCCGCCCGCCGCCGCGAGCGAGACCAGGATGGATCGCTGGAGGAACAGTCGCCTGGAGTGCTGGATCGGGGTGCTCATAGGTCGCTCTTTCTTCTTTGGGCTTTCTTATTTGGGTGGACTCGGCGTGGGTGTCGAGTGTTGAGGCGGAGGCCTCGTGGTGGCCGCCGGATGCTCAGAGCCGGGATCCGACAGTGCCTGCTGCGAGGTTCTCAGCCACCTGCACCAGAGTCCGAACGCCGGCCCCGGTGCCGCCCCTGGGGGTGTAGCCATGCGCGGTGGGCTGGTTGAAGGCCGGCCCGGCGATGTCGAGGTGGGCCCAGGTGAGGCCTTCGCCGACGAAGTACTCGAGGAAGAGACCGGCGCCGAGCATACGGCCGTAGGTGTTGCCGGTATTGGCGATGTCGGCGACCCCGGATTCCATCGACCTGCGCAGGTAGGGCGGCAACGGCATTGGCCACATCGCCTCGCCGGCCCGACGTGAGGCTGCAAAGATGCCGTCGCGGGCGCCGTCGTCATTGGACATGATCGCGGCGGTGCGGCTCCCAAGGGCGATGGACTGGGCGCCGGTGAGGGTCGCAATGTCGACCATGAGGTCGGGCCGGTCCTCGCTAGCGCGCGCGATCGCGTCCGCCAGGATGAGCCGACCCTCGCCGTCGGTGTTGAGCACCTCAACGGTCTTGCCGCCGTAGATGCGTAGCACGTCGGACGGGCGCTGGGCACCGCCCGAGGGCATGTTCTCGGCCATCGGCGCCCAGCCGGTGACGTTGACGTCGGGCTTGAGGCGGGCAATGGCAGTCATGGCGGCGATGACGGCTGCGGCTCCGCCCATATCGGCCTTCATCTCCTCCATCGCCTCCGAGGACTTCAGCGAGAGCCCGCCGGAGTCAAAGGTGATGCCTTTGCCGATGAGCGCAAGATGCCGGGCGCCGCGCGAAGCGCGGTAGGTGAGCTTGACCAGACACGGCGGCTGCGCTGAGCCCTGGCCGACACCGAGGATGCCGCCATAGCCAGCCTTCTTCAGCGCCTTCTCGTCGAGCACCTCGACCGTGAGCCCGGCGTCCCCTGCCGCAGCCTTGGCCACTGCCGCAAAATGCATCGGAGCCAGATCAGCCGGTGGGGTGTTGACCCAGTCGCGCGCCAGGTTGACGGCGGCGGCGACAATCTGGGCGCGGACGACGACGGCCTTGACATCCGCGTTTCGGGCGCTGTCGGTGACCACGGTGACGTCGGCGACGGGCTTCTTGTGGTCCTTCTTGGAGCCGACCCGGTAGACGGTGTAAGCGTAGGCACCAAGCAAGGCGCCCTCGGCGACTGCGCCGACCAAACCGGCGTCGGTCACCGGCAGGACGACGGCTACCTTGGCGGCGCCGGCAAGCGAACGGATCGCGGCGCCGGTCGCGCAGCGCAGCATCTCCGCCTGGTCAGCGCGGTGCGGGTCGAGCGACGATCCGGCGTCGTCGCCGAGGCCAACCGCCACCACGACCGGGGCGGTCACGGCGCCCAACGAGGAGAGCCTGGTCACCTCGCTTGCCATGCCCGTGCCGCCAAGCGACTCCACCGCGGCGGCCAACCCGCCCTTGAACGCTCTGTCCACGTCCCCGGCGCCGGCAGCCAGCACAAGACCCTTGGCGCCCTTGAGCACGCCCACGACAAGGGCGTCGACCTGGAGGCCGGAGGGTTTGCTGCTGCTCAGGTGGAGGCTCGTCACGGGTGATCTCCGTCCGGGTGAGGAGCGAGAGCAAGAAGAGCGTAGATACCACCGAAAAGTGTAGATATCACTAGTCGAGCAAGTCAATAGACTATTATATCCGCCCAAAGTGGAGGAAAATTGGCGCCGTCCTCCGGTGAGATCCGCTCGCCCCCTCGGCCTTGACCCGCCTCGTCCACAGCCACAACGCCAATGCCCTCTGTCGGGTTTCGATGATGTCTGAAGCGTCTGACTCGCTGAGATCAATCGAGGCTGGACACTAACCGTCGACCAACTGGTTCTGAACGATGTCCGGACGCATCGATCCAACCCTCGGCGTCCTCAGGACGATGCTCTGCCAGAACGGCGAAGGTCACCCTCCGATCGGAGAGACTGGCATGGTTTGACCCATCACCGCCGCCCCTCCCCCGGCACACGTACTCGCGAGGCTGCATCCGGGCGCGGGGCGGCCCGCTATCGTGGGGCAGGGAGAGTACGGGCAAGTCCGTGGGCATGGAGCGGGTGATGAGCAGCGAAATAGTGCGTGGCATTGCGTTGCTTGGCGC
>JBDTTS010000203.1:0-4845 GCA_039930525.1 Actinomycetes bacterium
GCATCAGGTCGTTCAACGCCACGGTCACCTCTTCGGGCGCCTCCACCGGCGTGAGGTGACCCACCGTCGGGATCAGCACGAGCTCGGCGGCAGGCAGCACAGTGGCCATTGCGGCGGCGTCCGTGGGCGGTGAGAGGACATCTTCGGAACCGACGACGACGAGCGACGGCACGCTCACCTTCGCGAGCGTCTGAAGCGAGTCAGGGCGAGCCGCCATCGCCAGCTGAGCCCAGGCAGCCGCCGCCGGATCGGCGCCCTGCACCCAGCCCTCGACGGTCGTCACGACATCGGGTCGGGTGGCGAACGTCGTTGCCCCCAAAAGATTCGGCAGCACGTTCGCGACCAATGGATCGGTCGTCTGCCCATCAACCATCTGCTGCGCCATCGTCCGGCGCCCTTCGGCGGCCTCTGGCGCGTCAGCCGAGGCCTTGGTGTCAATCAACGCCAACGCGGCAACTCGTTCAGGGAACAACCGGTAGAAGGCCATCGCCGTGTATCCGCCCATCGAGGTGCCACCGATAACCGCACGCTCGATGCCCTTGGCGTCCAGGTACCGCGCCACCCCTTCGGCGTAGGCGTCGAGGCTCGGCTCGCCCTCGACAAGCGCCTCGCCGCCGAAGCCGGGCAAGTTGGGGGTCAGCAGGTCACCCTCAAAGGCCGAAGCCACGCCGTCGTACATCGCGGCGTCCAGGGGAAAGGCATGCAGCAGCACCAGGGTCGTCATCAGACTCACTCCTCATTCCACTCGGTGGGCAAGATGACCGTACGCTCCAACGCTACGGACGCTACCTCGTCGAGCACTCGGCAGACGTATCGTTCACCTACCCACAGATGTTTGGCGCCGTCAACGCCGATCACCTGCGCATGCGGGACCGCAGCAAACCGTCGCCGCGCTTCATCGGGCCGCAAGAAGTCGTCGAACTCGGGAACGAGCGCCGTGATGGGAATCGACGATGACTCCCACGCCGCAAGCTCGGCGTCTGACGTGTAGCGCAGCGGTGGAGAGAGCAGCACGACGGCGTCGACACCAGGCTGACGCCCGTACTTGAGGACGAGGTCGGTACCGAACGACCACCCGAGCAGCACCAGCCGCGGAGCCTTCAGCGACAGCCCCACGGCGATGGCAGCATCGACGTCTGATGATTCGGCATTGGCTTCGTCGAACCGACCCTCGCTGGTGCCGAGCGGTGACGTAGTTCCGCGAGTGTTGAAGCGCAGCACCGCCAGATCGGCAAGCGCAGGAAGGCGGTTCGACGCCTTGCGCAGCAGGTGCGAGTCCATGAACCCGCCAGCAGTGGGCAACGGGTGGAACGTGACGACGACTGCCGATGGTGCGGCTGAGGCTGGCAGTGCCCACTCGCCGATGAGTGAAAGTCCGTCTGCAGTTCGCAGCTTCACCGACTCCCGACGGCTGGGCAGCTCAGTGTTCGAGCGGATCTCGACACCCATCGCTACGTCACCGCGGTCCGCGTCGGTCGCGTGCATTCCAACACGTCGTGTGCCAGTGGCGTCTGCTCTCAGCGCCGTCTCCGACGATCGCTGTCTCCGGCCACACCACGGTGTGCGGAGTCGCAGGTGGGATCAACTGGTCGCACCCGGGGCAGCGGTATGACTTCGTCGACGACGAGCCACGGATCGGACGAACCACCCAAGGCTCACCCCTCCAGTCGACGGTCGCATCGCTAGAAGGCAGTGGGCCTTTGGGTCGCGACTTCGGCCGGCGCTTGCTCATCGTCTAGACGTAGACGCGGAACCCGCGCGTCGACTTCCGGCCCAGATAGCCGGCCGTCACCAGATGCTCAAGGAGTGGCGCTGGCGCATAGCCCGGCTCGCGGAACTCCAGGTAGAGCTCTCGTTGGATCGCGAGCGCCACATCGAGACCCACCACATCGAGGAGCTCGAAGGGCCCCATGGGATATCCGCATCCAACCTTCATGGCATCGTCGATGTCTTCTGCTGTCGCATAGTGCGCCTCGAGCATGCGTACCGCGTCATTCAGATAGGGAAACAGCAACGCGTTGACGATGAAGCCAGCGCGATCGCCACAGGTGACTGGGTGCTTGCCGATCCGCTCACATACCTGACGCACGGTTTCGACAACGTCCGGAGCCGTGTTGATGGTGTGAACGACCTCAACGAGCTTCATGACTGGCGCCGGGTTGAAGAAGTGCATGCCCAGCACGTCGCCCATGCGTGCAGTCGCAGCAGCGATCTCAACGATTGGCAGACTGGACGTCGTTGTCGCCAGAATCGCGCCCGGCTTCGCGAGCTCGTCTAGCGTCGCGAAGATCGCTTGCTTCACTGACAGCTCCTCGACCGTGGCCTCGACGAAGAGGTCGCAGTCTGCGAGGTCGTCGAAGGACGTGCTGCCACTGAAATGACTCAGAGCTGCGTCTCGGCCGTCCTCGCTGATCTTTCCCCGCACCACGGCCTTCTCAAGCGAGCGACCGATCGATGCCTTGGCCTTGTCGATCTGCTCGGTTCCACGAGCCCGTAACACAACGTCATATCCCGCTTTGCAGAAGACCTCAGCGATCCCCACAGCCATGGTGCCGGAGCCAACAACTCCCACTCGTTGGATGGGACGGATGTGCGCGTCATCACCATTGCCGACAGGCGTCTGCGCGTCAGCGACGACGACGGGTGAGCCCGGCGCCTCGTAGGTGTAAAACCCGCGGCCAGTCTTGCGACCCTTCACGCCAGCCATCACCATCTGCTTGATGATCGGCGCTGGCGCGTGTAGGCGGTCACGCGTTTGCTTATACATCGTGTCGAGGATCTCGTAGGCGGTATCGAGACCGATCAGGTCGAGGAGCGCCAACGGGCCCATGGGTAGCCCACACCCCAGCTTCATCGCCGCATCGATGTCTTCGCGAGACGCGTACTTCTGCTCGTACATCGACACAGCGTGGTTCAGGTAGCCAAAAAGAAGTGCATTGGCGATGAAGCCTGCCTTGTCACCCACGACGACGGGTACCTTGCCCAGTCGTTCGCTGAGTGCCTTTACATCGTCAATAACCTCTGCATCTGTCACCACCGTGCGAATGACCTCGACAAGTTTCAGCACTGGTGCCGGGTTGAAGAAGTGCATGCCCACGACTTGAGCTGGCCGGTGAGTGGCGACAGAGATCTCGGTGACCGACAGCGATGACGTGTTGGTGGCGAGGATGGCGTCCGGCGCAGTGATGCGGTCGAGCTCGGCAAAGATCTGCTGCTTGAGCTCGAGCTTTTCGGGAACAGCCTCGATCACAAGATGGCATTCGGAGAGGTCCTCGAGCGTGGACGTGAAAGTGATTCGGTCAAAGATCGCTTGCTTCTGGTCCTCAGTCAGCTTGCCGCGCTTCACCGCACGGGAGGTCGACGTCTCAACGTGTCCGATGCCGCTTGGCAACGCTGACTCGTCACGCTCGACGGCAACGACCTCCAGGCCGTTGCGAGCGAATACCTCGCAAATGCCCGCACCCATGGTGCCGAGGCCAACGACCCCGACGCGGGTGAACTCTCGTGCCATGCCTGCTCCCATTACCCTTGGTCGCGCCAACGGCTACAAATACTCCCACCGCGGGGCAGGCTCGAACACACTGCCCCGGTGTTCGCACGATGGCCACACAAGTGCGACTCGATCTGCCAGACTCGCAGAGGTGACGCCAAACAGTCGGCCACGCGGATCTGTGGTTGCGGTTGCCGCAGCCCTGGTTGTCGTGCTGTCGTCATGTTCGAACGAGATCGAGAGCGCGATGTCCGAAGGCTGCTCCGCACTGCCGAAGATGGCGGCCGCCTACTCAGTGAAGGATCGCTCAGCCTTCGATGAAGCTGAGGATCAAGCCCAGAGGGTGAGTTTCGCCTATTTCAAATCCCTTGATCTCACCGACGATCTCGAACTCAGCAAAGATGCGGCAGCCGCCTCCACCGCCTACACCACGCTCTACTCCGCCGCCTACGCTCCAGCAGAGAGCACCAACGGCCGCACCGTGTGGCGGGGGTTGACGCTCACGAGTTCGCAGCAGGAGGTCATCGACCAAGGGCTCAGGGTCTGCGAGGACTACTAGCCACACTGATGAGTTGCTAGTCCTCGATGACGTCCAGCCCCTTTTCCCGGAGCAGCGCGAGGCCGTCCAGCATTCCCTGTAGCACGTCAGGTGGGTGGCCCTCCCAGGTGTCCAACGCGCCGACTATTCGCAGCGGGCGGCGGGTGCGGTAGGACTGCGTGATGTTGCCCGGAAACTTCTTGTCCGTCACGTTTGGGTCGTCCTCGAACGGCCCCGTGGGCTCAACCACGTACACGCGTGGAGCACCTTCGCCCGGAGCAAGCTCTGCGGCGAGCCCGGCACCGTCAGGCAGCGCCGTGAAGTAGACGTGGTTCATCACGACATCGGGCCGGTAGTTCGAGCGAAAGCCGGCCCTGAGCAGATCGCCAGCCCGCAGGTCGGCCTTCGTGCCATGGAAGAACGGTCCCTCGTCCAACGAAATGTCCTCCGCGCGGTCGTCGAGAAGTCGCCCATCATCGTTGAGACGATCTACACTGCGGCCCATCTTGTGCCGGCTCTCCACCCATGGCAAGTGATCCGCGGGATGCCGTCCGCGCCGCGGTGTACGGCCACTTGGTTGGCGACGCCATTGGCGTCCCGTACGAGTTCAGCGCGCCCGACCCGAACCGCATCGTGGAGCTGCGTGGTCACGGCGCCCATCACCAGCCGCCCGGCACCTGGAGCGACGACGGCGCCCTCATGCTCGCCCTGCTGGACTCCCTTGCCAGCGTCGGCTTCGACCCCGAGGACCAGGGCCGCCGCGCCCTCGCCTGGGCCGATGCGAAGGCCTACACCCCGGACGGCGACGGCATGTTCG
>JBDTTS010000204.1:0-4832 GCA_039930525.1 Actinomycetes bacterium
CAGCAACCAGTGCCAGAAGCCCGACGGGGTGGGCGCGTCAGGGTCGAAGCAGGTGACGGCATAGCCCTTGGTGCCTTCGGGCGCGCCCGACCAGGACAGCTGTGGCGAGAGGTTCTCACCCGAAAAGCCCCAGCCGTTGAAAACATGTCTCTCGGGGAGTCTGACGTCGTTCGTGATGGACGTGCTCGTCACTGTGAGCGCCGGCACCTGGGGCAACAGGGAGTAGGGGTCGGGGGGCACCGGACGGTCGAGGTTCATGGCGCCGACACTAGCGAAAGCGTCGCAGATTCTCAGCCGGACCAGGTGAGTCAGAAGTCGTTCGAGCTGAGCCCCACGCTGGCCGTCAGCAGTTCCTGGACCTCTTCCTCGGCTTCATACCTGGCGATCCGGACGTCCAACGACATGGCCCGCATCTCGGGGACACGCACGCCGATCGCCCGGCCCAGCTCGCCCACGATGACCTCGGCAACCAGCGCCTTGAGCCCCTGGCCGGCGCCTCGGAGCTTTATGACGTAGGTGCCATCGTCGGCCGGACTCGATTCCCCCTCCCGCGCTCGCGAGCCGATCCCCGAGATCCTGACTTGTGCGATCCCTTACGGTGGAGCAATGGAGCCGGTCTACACCCCCGTCATCGCTGTTGCGAGAGCGTTGTTCGCAGCAGAAGGCCTTACGTTCACGATCACCGGTGCGCACAACATCCCACGTTCTGGTGGCGCGGTTCTGATGATCAACCACCTGAGCTATATGGACTTCGCGTATGCCGGCCTCGCGGCGATCCCCAGCAAGCGGCTGGTGCGGTTCATGGCCAAGGACGACGTGTTCCGCCACAAGATCAGCGGCCCTCTGATGCGGGGAATGCACCACATACCGGTGGATCGGACGGCAGGAGCGGCCTCGTTCCGCGCTGCGGTCGCTGCGCTCAAGGCCGGCGAGATCGTGGGGGTGTTCCCCGAGGCGACGATCTCGCGGTCGTTCGAGCTCAAGGGGTTCAAGAGCGGCGCGGTCCGGATGGCCCAGGCCGCCGGGGCGCCGGTGGTGCCGATGGTCATCTGGGGGTCCCAGAGGGTGTGGACGAAGGGCTATCCCAAGCGGCTGGGGCGCACGAACGTGCCGATCACTCTCAGCGTCGGCGAACCGATCCCGGCTGGGCCCAAGGACAATGCCGACGACATCAACGCACAGATCCGGGCCCGGATGACCGAGCTGCTGCACGCCGCACAGGAGGCCTATCCAGCGGTTCCGTCCTCTGAGCTGATGTACCTGCCGGCCCGGCTCGGTGGCTCCGCCCCGACTCTTGAGCAGGCGACCGCCATGGACGAGGCTGATGTGGCACGCCGCGCCGAGCGGCACGGGTCGGCCGGCTGACCACAGTGCTCGTCTCGCTCCTGCGCACCTACCTGCGTCCATACCAGCGGCCGATCGCGATGATCGTGCTGTTCCAGCTCATATCCACGATCGCCAGTCTCTATCTGCCCGGCCTCAACGCGCAGATCATCGACCAGGGAGTCGTTACCGGGGACACCGGCTACATCGTGCGCACCGGGGGAGTGATGCTCGGTGTGACGGTCGTTCAGATCGTGTGCTCGGTCGGCGCGGTCTACTTCGGTGCCCGCACGGCGATGGCGCTGGGCAGGGACCTGCGCGAGTTGGTCTTCGTCTCCGTCGACTCCTTCGCCGCCCAGGAGGTCGGCCGGTTCGGCGCCCCTTCGCTGATCACGAGATCCACCAACGATGTCCAGCAGGTTCAGATGGTGGTGATGCTGACCTTCACGATGATGATCGCGGCCCCGATCATGAGTGTCGGGGGCATCATCATGGCGCTTCGTCAGGACGTCTACCTGTCGTCCCTGTTGGTGGTGATCGTCCCGACCTTGTTGCTGTGCGTCATCCTGATCATCTCCAGGATGCGGCCGTTGTTCAGGTCGATGCAGGTGAAGATCGACCTGATCAACCGAATCCTGCGCGAGCAGATCGGCGGCGTCCGTGTCATCCGGGCCTTCGTCAAGGACACCCACGAACAGCTGCGTTTTGACGGGGCCAGCACCGACCTGATGGACGTGTCGGTCCGCGTCGGACGGCTGATGGCGCTGATGTTCCCCACCGTGATGCTCATCATGAACGTCTCCAGCGTCGCCGTGATGTGGCTCGGTGGTCACCGAATTGCCAGTGGGGACATGCAGATCGGCACGCTGACAGCCTTCCTCAGCTATCTCATGCAGATCCTCATGGCGGTGATGATGGCGACGTTCATGTTCGTGATGGTCCCTCGGGCCGAGGTCAGCGCCGAGCGGATCACCGAGGTGCTCGACACCGTTCCGAGCGTGCGCACGCCGGAGGAGCCGCAGGTGCGCACCCGGCATACCGGCGTCGTGGAGCTGCGGGAGGCGTCGTTCAGCTATCCGGGGGCCCAGGAGGCGGTTCTGCACGGGGTCAGCCTGGTGGCCAGGCCGGGGGAGACGACCGCGATCGTGGGGTCGACCGGCAGCGGGAAGTCGACGTTGCTCAACCTCATCCCGCGACTGGTGGACGTCACCGACGGCATGGTGCTCGTCGACGGCCACGACATCCGGTCCCTGGACCCCAAGGACCTGAGGTCCTCGATCGGGTTGATCCCGCAACGGGCCTACCTGTTCGGTGGCACGGTTGCCACCAACCTCCGCTACGGCAACGCCGACGCCACCGACGACGAGCTCTGGGCGGCCCTCGAGATCGCCCAGGCGCGTGAGTTCGTTGAGGCGATGCCCGAGGGGTTGAACTCTGTTATTGCGCAGGGCGGTACCAACGTGTCTGGCGGGCAGAGACAACGACTCGCGATCGCTCGTGCCGTGGTCAAGGGTCCTGACATCTACCTGTTCGACGACTCCTTCTCCGCGCTCGACTACGACACGGATGCGCGGCTGCGGGCGGCGTTGTCGACCATCACCACGCACAGCTCCGTGGTCATCGTGGCGCAACGGATCAGCACGATCAGGAACGCCGAACGCATCGTGGTCCTGGACCAGGGGTCGGTTGTCGGAACGGGGACTCACTCCGCCTTGATGTCGTCGTGCGACACCTACCGCGAGATCGTGCTGTCGCAGCTGAGCGAGGAGGAGGCCGCATGAGCACCTCCGGCTCGCGGCCCACAGCGCCTCCCCGGGGTCCGTTGGGCCACATGATGGGCGGGCCGGCGGTCAAGGCACTGAACTTCAAGGGATCGCTGCGTCGTCTGGTCTCCAGGTTGCGCGGCTACCGCCGACTGGTCGCCGCTACGATCGCGCTCGGGGTCGTCAGCGTGACGCTGTCGGTCATCGCACCCAAGATCTTGGGTAACGCGACCGACCTGATCTTTGAGGGACTGATCGGCGGGCGTCTGCCAGCCGGCGTGACCAAGGCCCAGGCGGTTGCTCGCCTCCGGGCCACCGGGCAGGGCCGCATCGCCGACATGGTCTCGGCCATGAATGTGGTTCCCGGGCGCGGAGTCGACTTCACCGCTGTCGGCTACGTCCTGCTGGGCGTCCTCGTGCTGTATGTCGCAGCCTCCCTGCTCTCCTGGCTCCAGGGCCGCGTCAGCACCGTCATCGTGCAGCGCACGGTCTACCAGATGAGGGCCGACGTCGAGGCAAAGTTCAGCCGGATGCCGTTGTCCTACTTCGACTCCAAGCCGCGCGGCGAGCTGCTGAGCAGAGTCACCAACGACATCGACAACGTCGCCCAGTCCCTGCAACAGACGTTGAGCCAGCTGCTCACTGCCATGTTCACGGTCATCGGTGTGATCGCGATGATGATCTACGTCTCGCCGTTGCTGTCCATCGTGGCACTGGTGACGGTGCCCGTGTCCACCTTCATCACGCTGACCATCGCCAAGCGCTCTCAACCCCAGTTCGTCCGCCAGTGGGCGACCACGGGCAAGCTCAACGGTCACGTCGAGGAGGCCTACACCGGGCACGAGCTGGTCAAGGTGTTCGGTCGCTCGGACGAGTCGGTGGCTGCGTTCCGTGAGCTCAACGACGAGCTGTACGTCTCGAGCTTCAAGGCGCAGTTCATCTCGGGCTTGATCCAGCCGGCCATGATGTTCGTCGCCAACCTCAACTACGTTGCCATTGCTGTGGTCGGCGGACTTCGCGTGGCCTCGGGCTCGATCAGCCTCGGCGAGGTCCAGGCGTTCATCCAGTACTCCAGGCAGTTCACCCAGCCGTTGACGCAGGTCGCCTCGATGGCCAACCTGCTGCAGAGCGGGGTTGCTTCGGCAGAACGGGTCTTCGAGGTTCTCGACGCGCCCGAGCAGTCGCCCGATGCCAGCCCTGCGGTGACCCCGAACGAGGTTCGCGGCCGGGTCGCCTTCGAGGATGTGTCGTTCTCCTATGACCCCTCGCGACCGCTGATCGAGCACCTGGACCTGGTGGCCGAGCCGGGCCAGACCGTCGCGATAGTGGGGCCCACCGGCGCGGGCAAGACCACCTTGGCCAACCTGCTGTTGCGTTTCTACGAGGTGGACGGCGGCCGGATCACGCTCGACGGTGTCGACGTCCGAGACCTGCGCCGCGAGGACCTACGAGCCAAGTTCGGCATGGTGCTGCAGGACACCTGGCTGTTCGGAGGCACCATCCTGCAGAACATCGCCTATGGTGCCGAGGACGCGTCCGCGGAACAGATCAGCGCGGCGGCCGAGGCGGCATACGTGGACCACTTCGTGCGCACCCTGCCCGAGGGCTACGACACGCTGATCGACGACGACGGTGCCAGTGTCAGCGCCGGCCAGCGTCAGCTACTGACCATCGCGCGGGCTTTCCTGGCCGATCCGGCGATCCTGATCCTGGACGAGGCGACGAGCTCGGTGGACACCCGGACCG
>JBDTTS010000205.1:0-4823 GCA_039930525.1 Actinomycetes bacterium
CTGGGTGTGCGGCGCCTTTTCACGGTGTGTCCTGGCCGGTGTCCTGGCCGGAGGCGGGGCTGGTGGCGGGGCTGGTGGCGCCGGCGCGCAGCAGGCGGTCACGCACTGCGTGACCGACGCCGGTATCTGGCGGCAGCACAGCGATCACGATGCCGAGCCGTGCATCGTCGGCCGCTCTCAGCGCCGTGTACAGCTGGCGGGCGTAGTCGGAGTCGTCGCGTGGCGAGGCAAGACGGGTGTGGTCGGCGTCCGGCGGCACGACGTCGGCGAGGGCGATCAGCCCGAATCCGCTGCTAAGCGTTGCCGTCGCTTCATCGAGGTCGGGCGCCTCGACGGGCACGACCCGCGCCCTTGGCGCGTAGTGGGCAGCGGTCGAACCGGGGGCACGGACGCCGTCAGCGGCGGTCGACACGTCTCGTCCGGTGATCTCGGCGATCTGCCTGGCGGTGACAGCGCCCGCACGCAGAAGTCGAGGCGTGTCGTCCCATGCGCCGACGATCGTCGACTCGACGCCTACCGAGCAACGCCCACCGTCGAGCACGAGATCGCGTGAGCCGTCGAGCGAATCGCCCAGCCCGTCAACGACGTGCTGCGCAGTGGTGGGGCTCACCTGGCCGTAGCGGTTGGCAGAGGGCGCGGCGAGGCCAGCACCGAACTCGTTGAGCACGCGCAGCGTGAGGGGATGCGCGGGGACTCGCAGACCGACCGTTCGCTGACCGCCGCAGACGGCGTCCAGCACGTCGGGCCCCCGCGGCACGATCACAGTCAGTGGGCCGGGCCAGACTTCAGCCGTGAGAGCCTCGGCCCAGGCGGGGATCTCGTCGGTCCATCGCGGCAGGAACGAGATGTCAGGCAGGTGGACGATCACCGGGTGCGTAGCTGGGCGACTCTTGGTCGCGAAGATCTTGGCGACGGCCGATGGGCTGGTGGCGTCACCAGCCAGGCCGTAGACGGTCTCGGTGGGCAGCGCAACGAGGGCGTCGCTGCGCAGTGCAGCAACGGCGTCGCCCACGTCGCGGGTTACCCGAACGGTCACTCCCACAGTGTGGGGGGTGCGCCCGGCAGGTGGTGAATCGGCTGCCAGGCGGATGGTTCAGGCGGATGGTTCAGGCGGATGATTCAGGCGGCTGCCACGTCGCGGCGGGCTTTGCGCTGCCTCGAGCGACGGAGCGATCGACGTTCGACTTCGGTCATCCCGCCCCACACACCGTGATCAAGCCTGGCGCTGATGGCGAACTCCAGGCACTGCGTCCGGACCGGGCACCCCCGACAGATCGCTTTGGCGGCGAGCGCCCGATCACTCGGTCGGTCGGGGAAGAAGACCTCCGGGTCGATCGACTGGCAACCGGCCTCGATATCCCAGTTCATGGCACCTCCGCGGCCTGGTCCTGAATGGAGCGAGACCAGTAGGACGGCGCCTGGCTGCTCCCGGTTCCCTGCTGAACTGACCGTGATCGGATCGTTTCGCCACTTGCGGTTGACATAACGAAGCGATGGGGGACGGAGCGGCTCCCAGCATGGGAGGCCGCCGCTAGTAGGTAGGCGAGGAGATGGCTACAGGACTTTGGCGCGCACCTTGTAGAAGCGTTCGTCGTCCTTGGACCGGCCTCCGCACGAGAATGGCGCCGTCTTGGTCGAGCACCGGGTGTAGCGGGTGCTGCCGTTGATCAGCGCGATGGTGACCGAGCTGACGCTGGAGCGGCCGAACGGCACTTTGACCTCACCGTTCCCGCGCCGGTTCAGCTTGATCGGGACCGTCTTTACCCTCCCGCCATCGAAGCGAATCAGGGCGCGGGCCGCGGGTGCTGAACCACGGGGTGGACCGTCGACGCCCAACAGCAGACGTCGAGCTGGCGGCGCGTTCTGGCCAGGCACGTAGGCCACGTAGATCGCCGACAGATGCGAAAGCTTGGTACCCAGCCAACCGGTGGTCTGCCCCTTCGGCCCCAACACGATGCGGGGTACGAATGGAACGGGGTAGGTGGCACCTTCAGAGTAGCCCTTGGCTGGCCTGAGGTTAGTCATGATGAACTGCGTGTACACCTTCGCGAAGTCGCTGCCCTCGCGCGCTATGGCTCGGCGGACGGCTCGCATCGAGTAGGTCATCGACGCCTTGTTGCTGACTTGGTCCGCACTGTCGTCGGCCAGCCGCCAGATCCTTGCGATGATCTTGGCGCCGAAGCGTTCGGTGAGGTAGCGGAAGAAGAGCCACGAGCCGTACTCGTGACCTTGTCGGCCGAAGTCGAGTGGTGTCAGTGGCGCAGACAATGGACTGTGCTGCAGGTACTGGCGGTTCAGGTTGACGTCGTCGAAGACCCGGTCTTCGACCCAGGCGGCCGTTCCCTCGGTCATCCAGACGTCTTCGCGGTAGTCGTAGGCGAACTGCACTGCGTGGAAGAACTCGTGGGCGGCGGCCACGCGCAGGTGATCTTCCGGAGTGCTGCCGGTGAACTGGCCGGGGCGGTAGTCGTTGTCGAGCACGATGAAGGCGGACGCGTCGCGGTAGCGATAGCTTGAGCCATCGGCCAGGCGTGGATCGTCTGACGAGGTGTAGCCACTCAGGTCGGCTTTTCCGGTGTCGGCGAGGTACACGTCGAATCGGTTGTCGCCCCCGTTGACGGTAGAACGTCCGTCGGGCAACGGCTTGCGGAACCCGAGGGTGCCGACGATCGCCGTCCAACTGGTGGTGACGGCCGCCAACGTGCGCTCGACCTGGTTCGGGATGCCGTCGGCGTCGGAGTCGGCCGGCGGGACGGCGTGATCACCCTTGTCGGTCCAGTGGACGCAGAGCGGCTTGGTGGGGTGACAGGCCGGAGACTCCGGGGCTTTGCCCACTCCCCAGGACATGTTGCGTCCGAGCTCGACCTTGCCGGCGTTCGGCCGGGCCAACAGAGCCGGAGCGGTGAGTCGGTCGCGCGCCGGCGCTGGCGCGGTGGTGCTTGGGGCGGTGGCACTGGGGGCGGTGGCACTGGGGGCGGTGGCACCGAGCGGCGCGGCTGCTGCCAAGGAACCGCCCAAGGCGAGCGCGGTCAAGGTCGCTCCTGCGGCCCGCCAACGGGTCGAGACGAGGCGGTCAAGTGCCAAACGCATATTGGGAGCCCTCCGAGGCGGAAATCGGTGACTCCACCATGCCTCGGAAACGTGACGTACAGGGCATCAGTGAGCAAAGTTGGGTCGAATGGGCGACCCCGTGTCACGGTGGGTGAGTGATCCCCTGCTCTGCGTGCGATGAAGGGGCGTGTGGTGGAGCTGCGTGCGATGGCGGGGCGTGCGATGACCAGCTAGCGGACGATCGCCTTGAACCAGTGCCGCGTGTTGTCGTGCAGCGGGATCGCGCCCCCGCACGAGAATTTCGTTTGGTAGGAGTAGCAGCGGCGGAAGTCGGTGCTGGTGTTGCCCATGGCCACCACGACGCGGCGAACGCTGCCAGGAGCGAACGGCACCGAGACGCTGCCCTTGCCCTTGCGGTTGAGCTGGACCGCCTTGCTGGCGTCGGTAGACCCGTTCTTGCGGACGACCATCACCCGGGCTTCTGGGGCAGTGGCGCGTCCGGGTGCGTCGAAGATCACCTTGAGCCGCGAGCTGGCCTTCACCGAACTACCCGGCCGCACCTCGACCGGGGCGTAGGACATGTGGTCGAGGGTGTACGACTGCCAGCCGGTGGATGCACCGGCGCGTGCGAGGCGGAACCGATCTGCGGCGGCGGACGGGAACTGCGCCCCCTCGCTCAAGAAGGCTTTGGGCTCGTTGAGAGCGAGTCCGAAGTCGCCCATGACGTTGCCGAAGTTGGTCTGCTTGCTGATGACCCGGTCGAGGGCCTGAATCGAGTGGTCGTCGGGGCCGCCGGGCGAATAGTCGGCGCGATTCCAGGCCTTCTTGATGAGGTCGGTGTCGAAGCGCTCCGTCAGGTATTGCAGGAATCCCCACGACCCGTAGACGCCGAGTCCGCGCGAGGCGTCGAGCGGAACTTTGGGCATCCGGAACTGGCTGCTGCGGAGGTACTGACGGTTGTCGTTGACCGCGTCGAAGACCACTTCTTCCATCCACGCCGCTGAGCTCTCCATGAACCAGATATCCTCGAACGCGTCGTACGCAAACTGCACGGCGTGAAAGAACTCGTGAGCGGCGGTCACCTGTAGGTTCTCGCGCGGAGTGTTGGTGGGGAACTCGCTTCGTGCGAAGTCGTTGTCGAGCACGCAGTAGCTGGCGTAGTCGCCGAACCGGTAGCCGGTCTTGGTACGGGAGTCGTCAAGTGTGCAGTAACCGTAGAGTCCACGAGACCCGATGTCGCTGAGATAGACGTCGAAGTTGACCCCGTCATTGTCGATCGAGGCGCGTTCGTCGGTGAGCGGTCGGCGGTAGCCCAGCGTGTTGACCTCGTAGTCCCAGACGGTCTCCATCTCGTCCACGGTGACCTCGACCCAGTCGGGTACCTGGTTGTTGTTGTCATCTCGTGAAGGAGGCGCGTCGGAGGTGCGGTTGGTCCAGTGCACGCAGACCGGAACCGTCGATGAGCAGCCGCCGCCGGTAGCAGACTTGGCGGCCTCGTTGCTCGTCCACACGGCTGCGCTGAAGTCGCTGCGGATGGCTCCACCATTGGGGCGGGTGAGAAGCGCCTCGGCCGCGAGCCGGTCGGCACCGGAGAGATCGGTCTGCCGTAGGGCGAGCTCGCGCAGGGCCAGCGATGGCGAGAGCTCGGACGTCGAACCGGCCAGCACCTCGTGCGCCACATCGAGGGCCTGCTCGGCGGCGACCGTCTCGGCGATCTGGGTCTCGGTGGGCGCTGGCGCTGCGTCTACCTCGGCGGACGCACCGCTGGCACC
>JBDTTS010000206.1:0-4817 GCA_039930525.1 Actinomycetes bacterium
GGACTCCGCGATATCGGGCGATGGCCCTCCTGGAGCAGTTGAGCATCGACCACCTCGCCGACAAACCTGCCCTCCAGGTGTCGGGTGGGGAGGGCCAGCGCGCGGCGATAGCCAGGGCACTCGTACACGAACCCTCCGTGATCTTTGCCGACGAACCCACGGGAGCGCTAGATGTCGCCAATGGGGGCAAGGTTCTGGGTCTCCTGAGGGAGATGACTGATCTTCGGAACATCACCACCGTGCTGGTAACACATGACACGAAGATTGCTGACGCGAGCGACCGGTGCGTTGAGTTGATTGACGGGGAGGTCCGCATCGACCGGCGTACTCTGATGGACTCGCTTTGATCGAGTTTCGTAAGCGGAGTGCTGCGATACTCGGCCTTGTTTGGGCGGGTCGGCACCTGGGGCTTCGGGGAATCGTAGTGCCTCTCATCGTCGCTCTGGTGTCGATGATAAGCGCCCTCGCGTTCCTGGCGGTGTTGAGTGTTCCCTCCGTTTTGGCTGCCCGTCAGGATCGACTCGAGGCACGTAGCATTAATGATGAGCCAAGTTCTCGAGGAGCTGGCCTGCTGCTTACGGGGAGTGATGTTTGGCTCAAGCAGGGACATCTTACGGTTGTAGTGGTAGCCCAGCGCGAGCCCAGCGACCCACGTCCGCCAGGTCTGCAAACGCTACCCAAACCGGGTGAGATGTTCGTCTCTCCGCGTTTATCCAGCCTTCTGGCTGGAAGTGAAGAGCTCCGAAACAGACTCCCATTCTCAAAACAGGGACTCGTGAAGCCGGCGGGCTTGGCTGATCCCGATGAGTTGATTGCCTATGTGGGAATCGCGCCGCGGGAGTACGTGAGCGCTGAGCAATCACGTACCGGTGTCTCGGGGTTCGGCGGGACTGGTTCGCAGCCCAGCCCCTGGTCACCGTTGGTCTGGGGCGCGTTGTTGATGCTCGTCGGGGTCCCCTTAGTCTTGGCGCTGTCGGCAGTCGTTCGCTTTCATTCCACGATCAGCGAGCCCACGATCGCGCGATTACATCTGCTGGGCTTGAGTCGATGGCGATCAGCAGTCGCGGTGTCGGTGCCGATCGCGCTCGTGTCTGTTGTTGGTGCCGCGGTCGGACTGCTTGCGTATACGCTGGTGACGAAGCAGGTAACGCAAGTGCCCTTTCTTCCCGGGAGTTTCTTTCCCAGGGACGTGGCGGTGAGTGTTGGACGGACGCTCCTGGTGTTAGCGGCTCTGCCTGGATTGGTACTTGTTCTCGCGGCAGGCCGACCGTCGGCAGTGGGAATTTCCGTCCGCTCCAGAGAGTCGCGAGCCCGTCGGCAGAGTCCGTTGGTTTTGGTCCTTCCGGTCATCGGATTGACGCTGCTCGCCGTCGTTGCCGTGGCACCGGGTGACAAGTTGGCGAGCACAAACTGGAGTCTGGCATTTCTGGCCGGTGCTCTCTTCTTCTGTCTTGGACTACCTGTCTCTCTACCGTGGCTCTGTTCGCGACTTGGTCGCACGTTAACGTCGGCGCGGTGGCCCTCTTTCTTTCTCGCGACCCGGAGGCTGGCACGATTCCCAATTGGTAGCGCCCGGGTCGTCGGGATCTACGCGGCCGTCTTCTTCGCCATTGTTGCTATCTCGCCCACGATGGCGGAAGCGTTGTCGCCTGGCCAGATGATTGAAGAGCAACTGGCGTCGGTTTCGACGCTCCCGGTTCAGGTGTCCCAGTTGCCCCGAACCTACTCGATTGGAGAACTTGACCAGGTGCCAGGCGTTCAGTCCGCCTCAAGGGTCTATGTGGCACGCGGGTCGCGGGGCATCGATGGCGTTGTGCCTCTGACTTGCTCTCAGTTTCGCGAGATTCTTCCGGAGATCGAGCGCTGCCCCAGTTCGCCGGTGAGAATCTCGGATTCTCCAGTTCTGGCAGCGGGAACCACGTCACCGAGCGAGCGTTCTCAACAAGTTTGGGTGGGCAAGGGTCGGAGCCTGTTGCAGCGAGATGAAGTAGCAGTGAGCGAGCTCATCTCGGGAGCCATGTCGGGACTCCTGCTGGTCCGAAGTAGCCAGCTGGATGTGAGTCGGGCTGTGCCAGAAAGCCGTGCGATTGTCCTTGTCAAGGCGACCCCGTTCCCTCCCGACGCGACGGCGCCGTTGAGTGCAGGGCTGATGGCATCGGCGCCGACGGCACAGGTTCAAAGTTCTGCATTGGCCGCGTACTGGGGGTTGCAAGCTGCGGCGCCTGTCCGCTTGTGGGTCATTGGCGGAGCCGTGTTTGTGGGTCTGGTTAGCTTGTTTGCGATCTTAATCTCCGGATTGTCATCCTGGACGTTGCGCCGTGGGTACTTCGCGGGAACTCTTGCGGTAGGCGCTCAACCCAAAGTTCTGCGCAAATCATTCGCGATAGAACTGCTCATTGCCCTCCTGGCCGCGATGGTGCTGACCTTTGCGGGATCCTGGCTAGTCATCAGGAGCAATAGCATCGTGACCGGCGCTGGTGCTCCATCCTCCCTTGAGTTTTTCAGACTGCTGGGCCTTGGTTTGCTGGGCGGTGTCTTCATCGTCCTCCTTACGGCCGCACTGGCACCGATACGTTTCAGCGTCACCGACCTGAAGGGCGACTGAATTGAGTGAAATCCAGGAAAACCCAGTTCGACATTCTCGAGGTACGGTCCGAGTTCTGCTGATCGTTGGACTGGTCGTGCTGCTCCTGGCCCTCGCGATCACGGCCATTTCGTATGCAGCAACGAAGCCACTCGATGTCACCTTCGAAGGGTCGACTTCGAGCCTAGTGGTCCAAACGGCCTGCGGTAGTGCTGGGGCTGAGGTGATGTTCGGTAGGCCATCGGGCACAAACAATCCTCCGGCGAATCCAACAAGCTGGTCCCTCAGTGCGGATTGTGAATCGGGGGAATCACTCGGCGTGGACCAACCGGGTATGGAGTCAATCGCCTATCAAACGTGCGCAAAAGTCATGGTGTTTCTACGCAAGTGTTCGAGTTGGCACTACGTCGCCCTGGGTGCGCAATGGAAGCTTGACACAGCGTCGCGGATCCCAACTGGTCGGTGGCTGAAGCCTGAGGTGAGATGGGGTACACGCATGCTGGTTGTCTGGGCTGGATCTGAGTGCTCAACGTAACTTCCAATCGCGCGGTGCTGTCGTCGGTATGTGCGTGGTGTCTGTGACTGGGGGGGAAACACGGATCGGATCTCCTTCCCTGTGTGTGCAGCGAAGCAGTCGCTGCGCCCGCTTGCCGACAAGGAGCCTTGGTCTCAGTTTTGGTCTCAGTTCATGCCGCGTCGGGCAGTTGCCCGCTAGTCCCGTATGCGGCTGACCTGCGCAGATGACCGAGCATGAACCCCCGCGGAATCCCTGCAGCGGCCTCGTAATGCGTAGGTCTGGGGTTCGACTCCCCAAGGCGGCTCCACCCGTTGTATTACTTCGCCTGAGTGGTGACATTTCACCTTCGGTTGATCCCGGACAGTGTTCCGGTTGATGGGTTACAGCTACTTCGGTTGATGGGTGACACTCCCTGGATGAGGGAGATAAGTGTGTCTGAGCAGAGGTATGAGGCGGTTCGGGCGGTGCTCGCTGATGGCGAGACCGTGACCGATGTGGCGGCCCGGTTTGGGGTTGCGGGGAAGACGGTCCATGACTCCGATGACGCCTTGTGAGCCGGTCTTACATCTGGGTCACATGGTGCGAACGAGCTGCAGGGGCCCGAGCCTGTCGCTGATGCCGTTGCCCACAAGCCATGCCTGTGCACCTTCGAGCCACAGCGCGAAGTCGCCGACGCCGGCAGCGTCCGGTGCCCATGCCTGTGACCAACCGCCAGCCTCGCGAACGAGCACGACGTCGGCTGGGTTGGTCAGGTTGGTGTACGGGTTCGAGCGCACGACATAGATGTCCCCCTGGGGGTTCACGCCTAGCCCATGAATGGAGGATGAGCTGAGAATCGTCGCGGCGGGGCCGCGCACTCCGGGCCAGACCTGGATCGCCGTGGTGGTGGCAGTGACGAGGTCAGGGATGCCGTCGAGCGTTACGTCACCGATAGCGGCCTGCTGCCAGTTGGTGGCAGGGATCCCGAGGCGCACCCGCCGGTCAACGAACCGGCCACCCACATTCTTGAGCACGGCGAGCCCCTGGTCACGGCAGACGATGAGGTCTGGAGCCTTCGTTCCTATGAACTGGACGCCCTCGGCGCAGTGCACCCCGCCGTTGCCGGTCAGCCCCCACTGCGCGGTCTCGTCAGCGAAATGAGTTCCGCCGGCATTGATGTAGAGGTGTGACGTCTCGCTGCCGGGTAGGGCGTCACACGGGTCACCGGACACG
This sequence comes from Actinomycetes bacterium, assembly GCA_039930525.1. Classification (GTDB taxonomy): domain Bacteria; phylum Actinomycetota; class Actinomycetes; order JAHEKZ01; family JAHEKZ01; genus JAHEKZ01. Next base: position 4,314 of record JBDTTS010000206.1, read on the forward strand.
ATCCTCGGCGCCGCGTTTCCGACATAGATGTCCATCCAGCCGTCGCGGTTGAAGTCAGCGGTGGCCGCATTGTGGCTGCGGCCGCAGATGTCCTCGGCGCCCCACTCGGTAGCGTGGTCCTCGAAGACGCCCGGTTCGACCTGCAGCCACAACTCGTTACCGCGTCCGTTCTCTTTAGTCGCGTTGTCCGATCCTCGACCGGCCGTCACGTAGAAGTCGATCAACCCGTTGTGGTCGTAGTCAGCCGAGACGCAGTCGTGCCGGTCCGGAACCCGACCGCTGGCGGTGTAGCGGGTCCAGCGCTGGACAACGTCTGCATCGGCGTCGGTTCCGGAGAAGAGGCGCATGCCGAGAGCCTGCCCCGCACTGGTCCAGCCGTCATGGTGCACAACGACGAAGCCCCCGGGCATCTCGCAGGCCCCCCAGGTCTCGACGAGACGGCCGTTGAGCAGGTCCTGCGCGTCAACAGTGGCAGCCTGCGCCGGACCGGTGCCTGCCAGCAGG
>JBDTTS010000207.1:0-4811 GCA_039930525.1 Actinomycetes bacterium
GCCGAACGGCGCCGGGGCCGCGTGATCAATGTGTCGGCGTGCCTCGGGCGCTTTTCCGGCCCAGGACTAGCTGGTGGTCTAGCCCCCTACCGAGTCAGCAAGGCGGCGCTCAATGCCCTCACCCTCAACTTCGCCGCCGAAACCGGATTCGGCCGGCGGGGGTTGTTGGTCGACGCCATGTGTCCCGCTCACTGCCGCACCGACATGGGTGGAGACGATGCACCGCGCTCGGCCGAAGAAGGTTCCGACACGATCGTGTGGCTAGCGACCAGGGACGCCGAAGGCGCCGAGACCGGACGGTTGTGGGAGGACCGACTTCCGATCCCCTGGTGATTGGCGTCAGCTGGGAGTGGCGGTGCGAAAGCCGACGCGGGTGTCGGCCAGCGATCGCCCTGTCGAAGTGCGCAGTCCGGTCAAGTTGACGCTGTATGTGCGCGCGGCACCGAGCCTTGCGTCAGGGTCGATCGTGAGCGTCTGACCATTGATCGACACCGAGCGCGGCATCGGCAGCCCAGTCTCGCCGTCGATCAGCTGCACCGAGCGGAAGTTGATGCTGTTGCCCGAGATCGCTGATCCAAGGATCAGATCGATGTCGGCCAGGCGCGACGCTCCGTAGGACTCGGCGACAGGAGTGGTCTCGACCAGGCTGGGTCGCCGCGTCGAACCGGTCTGGACGTTTCCTGCGCTGGCGGCGACGCGATCGAGTCCGAGCTTCACTGTCGACGGCCAGCGCGTCGCCTTGGTGTTGCGCACACGCACGTAGAGGTCATCGTCAGCGACCGTTCGTACCGTCTCGGTGCCGGCGCCTGTGCGGCTGTTCGCGAGATCCAACCGACCGAATGATGAGTCGTACATCGCCATTTCGATGTTGCCGCGCAGCACCCCCGACGTCGCTGTGCGCATCTTGGCTGTGACGGTGACCCGTGTCGGGTCGGTCACCACCAATCGGAACCAACAGTCAGTTCCCTCTGGGGTAGCGGTCGAGACGATCGAGTCGCGACCTAGTGGGCGGGCTGTGACCGGGGTGGTCCCTGATGACGGACCGGTGGTGCTGACAGAGCTCTTGGCGCGCCCGCCGACGAGACCGTCAACGTCGATGACGCCGACGCCCGTGTACGGGTCAGGCCCAACCGGCCCCGCATCTGCTGCCCCCCGCACCAGGTTCGCACGCAGCGTGGCGACTGACCAGCGGCGATGATCAGAAAGCGCCAAAGCGGCGGCGCCGGCTACCAACGGCGACGAGAACGAGGTGCCGTCGCCGATCGCGTAGCCGTTGTGCGGAACGGTCGAGGCGATATTGACGCCTGGAGCCACAACATCGAGCCAGGGGCCGTGGTCGGTGAACCACGTCATCCGATCCTTGAGATCGGTGGCTCCCACGGCGACGACCTTGCTGTAGGCCGCCGGGTACATCGGCCGTGTTCGGCCACTGTTGCCGCTCGCCGCCACGACCAGTGCCCCTTTGCGCGTGGCGTACCCCACTGCGTTCTTCAGGATCCGGCTGCTCCGCCCACCACCGAGTGAGAGGTTGATGACATCGGCGCCGTTGTTCGCGGCCCAGCGGATCCCGCGGGAGATGTCTGAGTCACGGCCGAAGCCACGGGCATTGAGCACGCGCACCGGGAGAATGGAGGATCGGCTCACGCCGGCAATGCCGCGACCGTTGTTGCGCTTGGCGGCAATGACACCGGCCACAAAGGTGCCGTGCCCATTGGCATCTGAGGCGTTCATGTCGCCGCCGACGAAGTCGCGGCCCCGCAACAACTTGGGCAGGTCCTCGTGGTTCGGGTCGACACCGGTGTCGATGACCGCGACGGTGACACCGCGCCCAGAGCTCTGTTTCCAGGCGGCGTTGACGTCCATGGATGCGCGGAGGTACGGCTGGTAGCGGCGGTAGTAGCGGTCGCCGAAGGCTTGACGGACGTGGTCGACCTGCACCCGGCGGACGCCAGGGCTCGCGGTCAGCGTTGCCCGAGCGCCGGTCAGGTCATCGACGCCGCGAACCAGGTACCAGCTTCCACCGAGTGGCTTGGGTGGGCGGGAGGAGACGCGGGCGACGGTCCTTCGCGCAGTGGCGCGAGCGACCGTGCCGACCGGGTCGAGCTTCACGATCAGTCCCTTGACCGGTGCAGCCGATGGGGCTGGGAGATCGAGCTGACCGAGCTCAGCCATCGCTGACGATGCCGCGATGGCCGGAACGGCACTCGCTATCGCAATCGCCAGGACCCCCGACAGCACTGACGACCTTCTCACCCGCGTGTCTCCAACCCGCTGATTGTTGCAACCACCAAGCTGCCCAGCGAGGGTAAGTGATAGCCGCCCTCCTGAACGGCGACGGTCGGCAAGCCGAGAGCAGCGAGCTGCTCACCGGCCGAGCGGTAGCCACGATCGGTGATTTGCAATGGGCTCTCGGGGTCGTCGATTGCGGCGTCCACGCCGAGCGATACGACGAGGGCCGTGGCTCCGTGTGTCTTGACGTCGTTGACGAGCGAAGAGACTCCGTCGAGCCAGTTGTCGTCCGGGGTCCCCTCGGCCAGCGGAATGTTGCGGTTGGCGCCCGTGCCGTCGCCACGTCCGGTCTCGTCGGCGTGGCCGACGTAGTGCGGAAACCAGCCAGCAGCTGGGTCGACGTGAACGGATCCGTAGTAGACGTCGGACCGGTCGTAGAAGATGGCCTGGGTGCCGTTGCCATGGTGGGCGTCGATGTCGACGATCGCCACCCGTTCATGACCTTTGCCCCTTAGAGCTTGCGCAGCGATGCCGGCGTTGTTGAGGTAGCACGAGCCCCCGTAGCCGTCCGTGGTGGCGTGGTGGCCGGGTGGACGGCACAAGGCGTAGGCGGTGTCGTGTGCACCCGAGGCGACCAGCTCGACGGCGGTAAGTGCTGCGTCCACGGCGCCACGGGCGGCTTCCCAGGTGCCCGGACCGACCAGGGTCATGGTGTCGTAGCCGAACTGTCCCGCCCTTCCGTGGACCGCTACGGGTGAGCGCAGCGGCATACCCCCGAGCATGGCCGAGGTGGGAAACACGTAGGGGACCACGCGCTCCTGCCCCGGATCGACCGAGTAGTTGCCCCGCTGCCACTCGTCCGAGCAGGTGCGCAGCCAGTTGACCAGTGCGGGGTCGTGCACCTGCATCAACACGGTGTCGTCGTACCCCGATGCTGGTGCGACGGGAGCGCCCGCTTCTTGCAGTGCTGCCACGATCACCTCGGCGCGTGCAGCCACCTCGGTACCCTCGATCGGCACGCCGACCCACACCTCACCCTTCGGGTCGTGAAGGAGACACGCGTCAGACCACACCACCGGAGTCTTCACAGTCATGTTCGGCATGATGTCACGGTGCCCCGATTCCGAGATCTAGATGCTGCCATTGGCGTACTGCCCACTGGACCGACCAACTCGATGCTCGACGTGTCTGGTGTCGGCGTCGGTCACGCCACCGTGTGGCGTGACGAAGCCGCGCCGCCCGAAGGCCGCGGCGTCGCGCGCACCGGAGTCACGGTGATCGATCCGGGGGGCGACACCTTCGGGTCGCCCATTCCATTCGGGGCCGTGACGCTCAATGGTGCCGGTGAGATGACCGGGTTCTTGACGGCGGCAGAGTGGGGTTCCCTCGAGTCGCCGATCTTTCTGACCTCGACGATGCAGCTGGGCCGCGTCTATGACGCCGCCTGCCGACTGTTGATGGCCGAGAACGCCACCATCGGTGTCGACGACGTCATGATCCCGGTCGTCGGTGAGTGCGACGACTCGTTCTTGAACGAGGCGAGGGCCATGCAGGTCGAGGAGGTAGATGTCGCAGCCGCGCTTGGTGCGGCCCGCGCCTCCATCGGCGCTACCGAATCGCCAGCAGAAGGCGCTGTAGGAAGCGGCACCGGGATGGCGTGTCTCGGCCACAAAGGTGGGATCGGCACGTCGTCACGAGTGCTGCCCTCCGGCCATACGGTCGCGGTACTTGTGATGTCCAACTTCGGCGAGTTCAAACGCCTCACAGTCGACGGCGTTCCCGTCGGACGCCGGATCGCCAACCCGGCGGCCGCGGTACCGGAGGTGCTGGCCGACCCTGGGCCTAAGGGGTCGTGCATCGTCGTGGTCGCCACTGACGCTCCCGTCGATCACGCTGGCTGCGAGCGACTCGCTCGGCGTGCGGGGCTAGGGCTTGCGCGCACGGGGTCGACCGCCCACCACGGCAGCGGTGAGATCTTCATGGCCTTCGCCACCGGCCTACGCGAGAAACGGGGTGTCGCGTCTACTGCGTCTCCGGTGGTTGCGCGTGAGTTCGACCCGCTTTTCGAGGCGGTCGTAGATGCCACCGAAGAGTCGGTCCTGAACTCGATGCTCATGGCGCCGACGGTGGTCGGGCGAGGCGGCAACACCCTGTACGGCCTCGACCCTTCCGTTGTCCAAGGCCTCCTGCGCTAGCGTCCTGAGCCATGAGCCAGCCTCCCCTCGCGCCGCAACGGCCCTATACGCACACCGAGCACGATGTCGAACGCCCCGATCCGTATTCCTGGTTGAAGGACAAGACCAGCGAAGAGTCCATGGCTTACCTACGTGCCGAGCGGGCGTTCTACGACGAGCAGATGTCACCATTTCGGCCGCTGATTGACGAGCTGACGAGCGAGATGATCGCTCGCGTGCCGAAGTCCGAAGACTCAGCACGCTGGAGGGAGGGCGAATATGAGTACTTCACTCGGGAGCCCGCGGGCCAGGAATATCCCCAGCTGCTGCGCGCTGACGCCACCGGCCTCGAGTCGATCGTCCTTGACCAGAACTCGCTCGTTGACCCAGGGGAGTACGTCGAGGTCG
>JBDTTS010000208.1:0-4774 GCA_039930525.1 Actinomycetes bacterium
GTAACGCCCACCCGGGGTGACCCGCGGGACAGTGCCACAGAAAACAGACCGCCGTCCGGGCGACCGGGCGGTAAGGGTGAAACGGTGGTGTAAGAGACCACCAGCGCTGCAGGTGACTGCAGCGGCTTGGTAAACCCCACCTGGAGCAAGGTCAAGAGGTGTCAGTTTCGGCTGGCACTGCGCAGGCGTTTGAGGACGGCCCGTCCGAGTCTGCGGGTAGACCGCATGAGGTCGTCGGCAACGGCGACCCCAGATGGATGGTCGTCCCGCGCGCCGCAAGGTGCGCGGACAGAACCCGGCTTACAGGCCAACTCGCTCGCCCCGCGCTGTCCGGTGATCTGCCCCCTGCTCGCGGTGTGTCCGTCCCTGACTTTGGGCTTGGGCGACCGCTGATAAACGGCAGTCGCCCAACCTTGACGGGAGAATCAGACCGGGCAGCCAACTGTCCGAGCACGGTGGAGCCACTGAGCGACCGCTGAGGCGCTTCTGTCCATCGCGCAATCATGACACGAACCAGTCGCTGGCCTTCCGGAACGTGTGAAATCATGGAGCGATGACGACCTATTCCAGCACGAAGGAATTCGAAGGCTCGACGTTTGTCCAGGCGAGCTTCAAGGGTGCAGTCTTACGCTTCTCCGATGTCAGCGGTGTGACCATGCGTGGCGTTGATGTGAACGGACTCGATATCGACAGCCATGACCTGTTCTTCGGCAGCCTATTGGTCAACGGTGTCGACGTGGTGCCGCTCGTGGATGCCGAGCTTAACCGACAGTTTCCCGGTCGCGAGTTACAGAAAGCACAGACGCCCGAAGGGCTGCGCGACGGTTGGGTCGCTGTGCAGTCCGCCTGGCAGACGACAGTATCGGGCACACCGCCGGAGCTGGTGGAGAACCACGTAGTGGGCGAGTGGTCCCTGGCCCAGACCCTGCGCCACCTCATCCTGGCGACCGACGCCTGGCTCCGCGGTGGAGTCCTGCAGATTCAGCAGCCGTTCCACGAGATCGGCCAGATCTTTACCGGCGCCGACGAGATGGGCTTCGACATGTCTATATTCCGCGCTGATTCACCCACCTACGAAGAGATCCTCAGGGTGCGCGCCGAGCGACAACTTCAAGTAACCGACTTTCTCGCCACGGCCACGGCGGAGTTGCTCGCAGAGGAACGTGAGAATCCCTGGGGCGGTGGTGACTGGCGTCCCAGCGTCGGTGACTGTCTGCGCGTCATCCTGGAGGAGGAGTGGGCACACCTCCGCTACATCCGACGAGATCTCGCCAGTATGCGTTGAGCCACAGGAAACGGTGTGCCAGGGTTGGGGCGCTGTGGATCGATGCCTTGGCGGTGCGTTCACCGCGGCCGAAGAGTTCGTGCCGGAGCCGGCGCGCAAGGCTGCTGAGGTCACGCAGCACTCCGGCCTCCACACGCTCCACGCCAACGGTCAGTCCTATTCGCTCGTGCAGGTCATCAAGGTGGAGCAGTTGCTAGTGGGTCAGCGAGCTAACACCCCGCCGACAGTGATGCCAGACATGCAGGCGCAGCGGCACGGTGTGAGTGACTACCAGATGTCTCTCGGGCTGTAGTCGCTGACTCGCTATTCAGTCCGCAACGCACCAACGCGGGCCAACGCCAACAAACGCACAATCGCAGGTCAGACTGAGTGACGTAGATTCCGGATCACGAGCCAGACCGTGCTTGCCAGAACCAGGCTTATAGGCCAACTCGCTCGCCCCAATCTTGGGCAGAGTAGAAGCCCCGGACGTGATGGCGAGATCACGACCGGGGCTTCCAGGAGTATTAGATCAGTGAGTTGCTAATCGGACCAATGCGACCGGCACCGTTGCCACGCCTCGCGCTCTGCCGAACGCAACTCGCGAAGCTTCTCAAAGTCTGAAGCGTCGACACTCTTGGCCACCAACTTGGCGGCAGATGCACTTACCTCTGCGGTGGCAGACTGCCAGTCGCTCAAGGATTGCTCTTCTGTGGATGAAGCGGGTGTTCCTGTTGTCTCCATGGCCCCACGTTAGAGGCAACCGACGTTGACAGGCGCCACTTCCGTGCACCCCGAGCCGGTGTCGTCCGGTTAGGTCCGCGCTGACCAGGAGTTATAGCGCTCTATTCAGCCGCCACTGAGACTGGCTCCGGCGTGGCGGGCGTGAGTTCGGTGGCCCCGGTCCGGGGTGTCTGAAGGTTCTGGGTCTCAGGGTTCGCCACGTCGGAATCCGGCGCACTCTGCCAGTCGCTGATAGTCCCCATCGTGGAGACGAGGCCAAGTGCGGCGACCAACAGACCGATGCCGCTCACGCCGGCCCATATGGCGGAGTCGCCGAGTGCCAGGGGCATCAGGTAGCCGAACAGCGCAGCGGTCACAATTCCGAGCAGCCAGATGTCGATCATCCGTGCTTTGGCGGGTGCGGCGTCCACCTGATCGCGGGTAGCTGGGTCGCTGCCGGTCCACAAGTCTTGCAGGACCCGGTAGCCGATCACGAAGCCGGCGATCGGGATGAACCAACCGAGCAGAGACATCGACGCACCGTGGCGTTGACGCGAAGCCGCGGTAGCCGCGACGTGTGAGTGCGCGCGGGAGATCCAGTGCAAGAAGGTCACTGCCGCTCCGGTCCAGAGCGCGAGCGTGAGAAGCGCAAGGCCGAGGACCACACCGGTCGAAGACCCTGAGGTGTTGAGGACCGACCCCAGAGCGATGACGACAAGGTTCACGACTGCGGTACCCACGAGCAGGATCTGCGCCGGGCGCAGAATCGCAGCTGCTCTTGCTGGGGCGGCTGGGTGAACAGGTTCTTCGCTCACGCCGCCAGGGGACTGAGCCATGACGCTTGCGGCCTCGTGGTCCCCAGGGTCGTGGGCGCTATCGACGTCAATGTCAGCCGGGTCGGACTCGTGCGAGCCTCGGGACGGCTGTGGGTCTTGGCTGGGCGTTGCCTCGGTCAGCGCTGAGAGAGGCGCTGTCAGCGGATCGATCTCGCCGGCAGCCTCCTCGGGCTCGCTCTGAGGGGGAGCTTCGTCGGATTCTTGCGATTGATCAGTCACTACGGCGTTGGCAGGAGCCGGGGCCGCAGGTTCGGATCCGGCTGGCGAAGCGGACGCCTCAGAGGACTCGTCGGAGACGACGGGCGCCAACGGCTGTCCCTGACGCGCCACCATGCCGGCGAGGGCATCCAGTTGGACCCCCACGTGGTCGTGGTTATCGACCGGCGCGGACTCGGCGTCGGCCGGCGCTGCCACGGCAGCGCGCTCCAGCTCACCGTCGGCGGGGGGGTAGCCCACCCCAGACGGCCAGCCGCACATGCCACATCGATCGAGGCCGGCGAAGAGGACGGCGGTGCATCGCTGACATGAAGGGCCAGATGTGGCCGCAGGATTCCTTTTGCGCATGGTGCGGGTATCGGACGTTCTCGGCCGGTGCCTTACCCCTCAAGGTCAACGATCTTGCTCGATTGGCCCACCGGATGGCTTGATCAGGGCAGGATGACCCATCCGGGGACGGAATCCAGCACTGGATTGACTGAAATATCCGATTCAAGGGCGGTGCGTGCTACGGCAGGGTGAGAATCTCGGTGCCCGAGTCGGTGACGAGAATGGTGTGCTCGAACTGGGCGCTGCGCTGCCGGTCGGCGGTGACAACCGTCCACCCGTCGTCCCACATCTCGTAGTCGATGGCCCCGATGGTCAGCATCGGCTCGACGGTGAACGTCATTCCCGCCTCGATGAGGGTGTCGTAGGCGGGTTCATCGAAGTGGGGAATCACGAGTCCGGAGTGGAATGCGGTTCCGATGCCGTGCCCGGTGAAGTCGCGCACCACGCCGTAGTCGAATCGCTTCGCGTATGCCTCGATCACGCGCCCGATCACACTGATCGGGCGCCCTGGGGAAGCAGCCTTGATGCCGCGCATCATGGCTGCTTCGGTGCGCTCGACGAGCATGCGTGACTCTTCGTCGACCTCTCCAACGAGATAGGTGGCATCAGTATCGCCGTGTACATCCCCGGTGAACGCGGTGATGTCGATGTTGACGATGTCTCCGTCGCACAGCTCGGTGCTGTCCGGGATTCCGTGACAGATCACCTCATTGACCGAGGTGCAGAGCGATTTAGGAAAACCCTTATAGCCGAGAGTCGAGGGATAGGAGTTGTGGTCACATAAGAATTCGTGGCCGACTTGGTCGAGCTTGTCGGTGGTGACTCCAGGTTCGATGCGGCGAGCAACCTCACCAAGCGCCTGGGCAGCGACGCGCCCAGCGATGCGCATCAACTCGATGGTCTCTTCGTCCTTCACCTCTGGTCCGGTGTAGGGCGCTGGACCGGGTCGATCGACGTACTCGGGGCGCGCGATGCGCGATGGCACGCTTCGACGGGGTGAGACTCGACCGGGGGTGAGATTCGGCATGATGGTTTCTAGTCTACGAGGCAGCGAGGAGAGATCCCTGATGACCACTACTAAGGCCCTGCAGTACTGGTGGTGTTTGACCGACGAACGGGTCGAGACCGACGACGGGTGCGCAAATACCGAACGGCTTGGACCCTTTGACGAGTATGCGCAGGCCGCGGCCGCGCTGGAGACGGCTCGCCTCCGCAGCGAGGCGTGGGACAAAGATCCGGAGTGGAACGACGACGGCTCTGACGCCTGAGTATGAAATCACGAGGGCCCCGACACCATGTGGTGTCGGGGCCCTCGTCCAGGCAAGGGACTTAACGCTTGCGCGTTGTCCGCTTGGCGGTCTTCCTCGTTGCCTTCTTGGCAGTCCGCTTGGCGGGTGCCCTCTTG
>JBDTTS010000209.1:0-4774 GCA_039930525.1 Actinomycetes bacterium
GTGGCACCGACGTGCCGGCCCGGGCGATGGCCCTCGGAGTGCCGGCCACCATCCGCGCTGACGCAGTCCGCGAGCGAGCCTTCGCCGACAGCGTCGCGCTCTACGTGGCCAACGGCCACCGCTACCGCGCCGAGCTCCGCCGCCTCGACTGACCCCCGCGTCTCCCAAGAACTACGCATTCACCCGCACTCCCGCAACAATCTCGGCACCCATGCTGTGGATGGACGCCGCCGGGCGCCGCTCGTGACCCCCATGGAGTCATGTCATCTCCGATTGCGCACACCTCGGTCGACTGGTCGGACGTGTTTGACGTGGCCACGTGGTGGAGTCGGTTCTGGACTCCGTCGACGGTGACGTCGGTTCTGGACTCCGTCGACGGTGACGTCGACGGTGACCCCAACAGACCCGGGATGCGGAGTGCATGATCGTCAGCCGCGACGGTCACCGACGGCTGAGACCACGGTGCTATCCAGACCGTCGATCAGCGCGGAATTCACGGTCCCGGCACCCACTATCCACAGCGTGAATGCGGAGGTTGTTGCGGGAGTGCGGGTGAATGCGTCGTTCTTGGGGGTTAGGGCCAGGCGTTGACGTCGGCAAGGAGCGCCTCAAGTGGACCGGCCAGCAGAGGGCCGGACGCCACCACCGAGCCGTCAGGACGCTCGGTCACGACCGCCCCCGCCTCACGCGCGATAAAGCCGCCGGCTGCGAGGTCCCAGGGCTGCAGCCCGCGCTCGAAGAACGCGTCGACCCGGCCAGCAGCCACCGCGCACAAGTCGACCGCGGCAGCGCCAGCACGCCGGATGTCACGCACCCGGCCAAGGAGGCGTCCAACCGCCGCGCCCTGTTCGCTGCGCACCCGAGCGTCATACGCGAAACCGGTGGCGATCAACGCCTGGCCGAGGTCGCTACAGGCCGACGGGTGCAGCTGTCGCCGCCCTGACTCGTCGTCGAGCCAGGCGCCCTTCCCCAGGCTCGCCGAGAAGAGCGTGCCCGTGGTCGGCACCATGACGGCTGCCCCGATCACCTCGCCGTGCCAGACGGCGGCCACGCTGACCGCCCACCCGGGGAGGTCGTAAAGGAAGTTGACGGTGCCATCGATCGGGTCGACGACCCACTCCAGACCGGACCCGGAGCCGCAAGCGCGTCCGGACTCCTCTCCCCACCATCCCGCTTCGGGGTACGCGGCCAACAGCCGCTCGCGAATCATCCCCTCGGCCTCATGGTCTGCGGCGGTCACGACGTCAGTCGGCCCAGACTTGGTGTCGGACGCCACCGAGGAGCGAGCTTGTCGCCACCGGATCAGATGCTTGCCCACCTCGCGCGCGGTCGCAGCCGCCAGAGCAGCCAGCGCCTGCGCGTCCGGCGTCGTTGCCCCACTCACGCCTCGTGCCCGTCTGAACCGGCCACAGCGGGCCGTGAACCTCGCGGATTGGCACAGCATCCTGGCGCGCAGCGATCAGGGCTCGCGGGCAGCGACCCCACCCGTACCCGCTCTGCAACCCCGAGACCGTTCAGTCGTTCGCTGACGAGGTCGCACACCATGGCGACGGTGCGCGCGTCAGCCCCCGGCGTACCGACGCGCACCATTGGCAGGCCGACTTCGTCGGCAGTGGCCCGGGCTTGGGTGTCGAGGTCCCACAGCACCTCCAGGTGGTCGGACACGAAGCCGATCGGCACGACGACGGCTGCCGTGCATCCCTCGGTCGCCAGCTGGCGAATGTGGTCGTCGATGTCCGGCTCGAGCCACGGAATGTGCGGCGCCCCACTGCGCGATTGGTAGACGAGATCCCACGGCAGCTCGACCTGTGCCTCGTCAGCGACTCGCGCGGCCACAGTGGTCGCGACCTCTCGGTGCTGCTGCACATAGGCACCCCCCGCCAGACCCGTTTCTGCACCGCTGCTGTCAGCCATCGCCACCGGGATCGAGTGCGTGGTGAACACGAGACGGGCGTTTGCGCGCTCTTGCTCGCTCAGGCCGCGCACGGCCGCGAGCGTGCCGTCGACGAACGGGTCGATGAAGCCCCGGTGATTGAAGTACGGGCCGAGCCGTTCCACCACGAGGTCCTCAGCGTCAGACTCTGCGAGTGCTGCCGCGATGTTCTCTCGGTACTGACGACACCCGCTGTACGACGAGTAGGCAGACGTGAAGAACGCCAGTACCCGTTGGACGCCGTCAGCACGCATCTGCTCAACCGCCTCGGTGAGGAACGGGCCCCAGTTGCGGTTGCCCCAATACACCGGCAGATCGATCCCCCGCCTTGCCAGCTCCGGACGCAATGAGCTCAGGAACTCGCGGTTCTGGGCATTGATCGGACTCACACCATCGAAGTGAAAGTAGTGCTCGCCGACCTCGCGGAGTCGCTCGTCGGGGATGCCGCGTCCGCGTGTGACGTTCTGCAAGAAGGGCACCACGTCGTCCGGCCCCTCTGGGCCACCGAACGAGACGAGCAACAGAGCGTCGAAGGACGAATCTCCACTAGCTCCAGAACCTTGAGCGCCTTCTGAACCGTCAGCCATACGCAGCATCCTGGCAGCATTGCGACCCGGCGGCGCGCGCACTCGGCCGACCTGCGCCCGATAGCGTGACTGCGTGCCCAGTCCGTATGCGCAGCTTCTGCGGACGCCGCACGCCTGGCCCTTTTCGCTCGCCGGGTTCTTCGCACGACTTCCGCTGGCGATGGGCGGGCTCGCGCTCTTCCTCTTGATGCTCGACATCACCGGCTCCTACTTCACAGCCGGAGCGGTGAACGCGACCTATATCTTGGTCGGCTCGGCTGTGGCACCAGCTGTCGCGATGCTGATCGACCGTTACGGCCAACGTCGGGTCATCGGACCCCAGATCACGATCCATGTCGTTGCCATCATCACGCTGCTCATCCTGGCCGGCATCGACGCCCCGCTCTGGGCCTTCTTCCCAGCTGCGGCCGTCGCAGGCGCGGCACTTCCGGTCGTCGGCGCGGCAGTTCGAGCACGATGGTCATTTGTTCTAGGCAAGGCACCGTTGCTGCGCACGGCCTACTCCTGGGAGTCGGTGGTCGATGAGTTCGTCTTCGTCATCGGTCCGCCCCTGGCGGCTGGCGTCGCCGCTTCGGTCGGAGCCCCTTCTGCACTTGCTCTCACCGCTCTGATCGGGGCGAGCGGTACCGCCGCCTTCTTGGCGCAACGCTCGACCGAGCCCGACCCGCAGCCATCGTCACACCTGGGTGGACGCCTCGCCATCGCCTACCCCGGGATGCCGGCCGTCGTGGTCGTCATGGCGATGCTCGGGGTGGTCTTCGCCGGCGTTGAGGTGACGGTCATTGCCACGGCCCGTGAGGACGGCAGTGTTGCCGCTGCCGGCATCGTTCTGGCCCTGTGGTCGATCAGCTCGATGGCCTCAGGTCTTGCCATCGGGTCGATGCAGCGGCTTCCAGGGCTGCACGTTCAGATGGTCCTAGGGGCCGCTGTCACCAGCGTGTTGCTGTCGCCGCTATTGGTTGTGCACTCGTTGCAGGGGATCTCGGTGGTTCTCTTCTTCGCCGGCGCAGGTGTCTCGCCGGCCCTGATCTCGGGATTTGCCCTCGCCGCACGACTCGTACCCCCGAGGGCCCTCACGCAGTCGCTGACGTGGACGTCGACGTCCATCGGTGTTGGCTTCGCCCTTGGGTCACCGGCCAGCGGCCTTCTGGTGGACGAAGTGTCGATCAATGCTGGCTTCTGGGTGGCGTTGGCAGCTGGCGTTGTGGCCACTGGCGCGGCCCTGCTCGGCCTGCGCAGCATGTCGCACGAGTACACCGATCCCGGGGAGAGCATCAACCCGTCATCTCAGGTGTGACATTCTTGCCGCCATGGCAGATCTTCGACTGGTGGGGCTCACCGACGACGGCGCGCGACTCATTCTCGAGCGCGCCGACGGCGAACGCGACCACCTGGCCATCACTGAGCGGCTCAGAACCACCTTGATCCGGCCGGCGTCCGCTGCCACTCAGATCCAGCTCGACCTCGAGAGCCAGCTGACCCCTCGCGAGATCCAGAGCCGCATCCGGGCCGGGCAGAGCCTCGAAGAAGTTGCCCTCGAAGCCGGCATCACTGTCGAGCGGGTCGAACGATTCGCCGGACCGATCCTTCACGAGCGCGAGCACATCGCCCAAGAGGCAGCCAACGTCAGCGTCGGCCGCGACGACCACGGCGCAGTCAAGCTGCTCGGCGAGCTCGTCGGCCAACGCCTTGAGGAGCGCGGTGTACCGCGCGACGGCATGCACTGGGATGCGTGGCGACGCGACGACGGCGGCTGGGAGGTGCGACTCGACTACCTCGCAGGTGGCAAGGACAGGTCGGCTGAGTGGGTGTACGACCCCGTGCGCCGCACCATGACCGCCGACGACGACGAGGCCAGGTGGCTGCTCGAGGAGGAGACCCCCACTGCCGTCACCACTCTGCACGCCGTACCAGTTGATGCCGACGCCGAGGCCGAGTCGCACGGCGATCCTGGGACCGACGAACCGGCTGCTGACCCGCCGGTGAAGTCAGGCACCCAAGAGGCCATCGACACCCTGCTCAAGGGCCGTGAGACGGTTCCTGACGCGCCGCCAGCCAAGCGCAAGAAGAAGGCGTCCGTGCCGAGTTGGGACGAGATCTTGTTCGGGTCGCGTAAGCCCGAGTAGCGACCGGCTGGGTGTCAGCGGCTGGGTGTCAGCGGCTGGGTGTCAGCGGCTGGTAGCCCGAGAGAGGGCACTGGCGAAGGTGACGGCCTGTTCGACGCCGTCGGCGCCGTCGGCGGCCACTGAGACCC
>JBDTTS010000210.1:0-4754 GCA_039930525.1 Actinomycetes bacterium
ATCGGCAGCAGCAGCAGCAGCGGCAGCAGCAGCAGCAGCGGCACAGGCGGCAGCGATGTCGGCCCCTGCGGTGTGGACTGTACGAAGTTCCAGACACCGCAGTGCACGATCGCCGTGTGCAACACCGGGCAGGAGATCGGTCCGCTCAACACCTGCATCGTGGTCCCGTCACCCAAGGGAACCGCGTGCGACGACGGTAAGTTCTGCACCGTCAACGACTCCTGCGACAGCGGCACCTGCGGTGGCGGAGCCCCGAACGTCTGCGGGGTCACGGCCGCTCCGTGCTCGGCCGTCATCTGCTACGAGGAGTCGAAGACCTGCGACGTTACGCCGGTGAACGACGGCACCGCATGCACCCCGACGGACCTCTGCCAGTCCAACGGCGTATGCCACATCGGTGACTGCATCGGCGAGCCCAAGAGCTGCGCGTTCTCACCGCTGAACGAGTGCAACACGGTGGCCTGCAATCCGGCCACGGGGAAGTGCGCAGCGACGGCCGATCCCAACAAGGAAGACGCCCCGTGCGTGCTCACCGGGAACCTCTGCAGCACCAAGAAGACATGCGCGTCCGGGCAATGCGGGGGCGGCTCAGCCAAGGATTGCTCGGCGTTCAACGTCGGGTGCGAGGTCGGGGTGTGCGACGTCGCGAACGGCTTCTGTGGCCCGGCGACCGCGCCTGTCGGTACCTCCTGCAGTGAGGGCATCCCCGAGTGTTATGTGGGCGCGTGCGACGCGAAGGGCTCGTGCGCTTCATCGGCGGCGCCCAATGGCATCGCGTGCAACGACCACAACGCCTGCACTCAGGCGGACAAATGTGGGTCCGGCGCTTGCGCGGGCGGGGCGGTCGCGGGCTGTTCAGTTTACCTCCAGGAGGGTTTCGAAGTCTGCCCGAGCGGCTGGACCTTCGGCGGTGATTGGCAATGCGGCACACCCGAGAAAGTGGGTCCGCTCGCGGCCCACACCGGCAAAGGTGTCATCGCCACCCAGATCGCCGGAGTGTACAGCCTGAACCAGAGCTTCAGCACCACTGTCGCTGACTCGCCTCCCCTCGATTTGACCCTGGCAACCAACCCGGTGGTTTCCTTCTGGGCGTGGGTCCACACCGAGGGCGGCACCTTCGACGGCTGGAACCTGAAGGTCAGCACCAACGGCGGGCAGAGCTTCACGGATGTCACGACCGTGACCCCGGCCTACAGCTTGACCATCGCCGGCAAGCCCGCGTGGGGCGGTGATCGCTCGGCGCAAGGCTGGCAGAACTACACGGCGGATCTGACCGCCTACATCGGGCAGCCGATCATCCTGCGCTTCGCCTTCCGCAGCGACGGCGCGACCGTCTTCCCGGGTGTCTACCTCGATGACATCGTCGTCGCCGAGCCGCTGCAGAACCCGCTCTTCATCACCACGCCCTCGCCGCTCGCGGACGTGTACGCGGGGATGGCCTACTCGGCAAAGATCGACAAGACCGGCGGCACGAGCGGCTCGGTGTGGAGCATCAAGCCCAGCGGCGTGAACGCGGCCTGGCTCTCGATCGACCCGGTGAAGGGCCTGCTCACGGGCACGCCTTCGCCGGCGGAGACAGGGCCCGTGAGCGTCACCGTGCACGTCGAGGAGCCGACGCTGCCCTCCAATTTCGTGGAGAAGACGTACACCTTCACCGTCAACCACGCTGCGTACTACACGAGCTTCGAGGTCGCGTGCCCGAACGGCTGGACGCTGACCGGTGATTGGCAGTGCGGCGTCCCCACGAGCGTGGGCCCCGCGACCGCGTTCGTGGGGACGCAGTGCATCGGCACGCAGCTCGCCGGCTCCTACAACGACAACCTGACGTGGGCGGGAACGACCGCCACCTCACCCGAGATCGACCTCACCGGCGTCGGGAACCCGAACCTCACGTTCCGGATGTGGGTCGATACCGAGGGCTCGACCTACGATGGCGCCAACGTGCAGGTCAGCACCGACGGCGGGATGAACTACACGATCCTCAGTAACGTCATGCCGGCGTACCCGCTGACCGTCGCCGGCAAGCCCGCGTGGGGTGGTCACCAGTCCGCGCTCGGCTGGCAGGACGTGCAATCCAATCTCTCGGCCTACGCCGGCCAGAAGATCCGCCTGCAGTTTGCGTTCCGAACCGATTCCTCCGGGACCTTCCCCGGCGTCTACATCGACGACATCCTCGTCAAGTGAGGAGCACTCCATGAGCCGCCCTGCAAGCATCCATCAGACTGTCTTCGTCTCACTGACCCTGACCTGCATCGCCGCCGCGTGGTGGGGCTGCGCCAAGCCAGCCGAGCAGCAAACGACGGAGACGACCTCGAGCAGCACGGGCCAGAGCGGGTCCTCCGGCAACGGCGGCAACGGCGGCAACGGCGGCAACGGCGGCACGGGAGGCGCCGGTGGAATCAACGTCGACTTCGATGCTGGCCCCGACGCCGACGGCCCCGCCTGCATCTCCACCAGCGTCGCCGCCCAGCCCATCCAGCTCGACATCATTTTCGTCATCGACCAGTCGGCCAGCATGTCAGGGCTGAAGTGGAGCGGGACGACCAAGGCCTTGACGACGTTCTTCAACGATCCGGCATCGGCCTACATCGGGGCCGGTCTGGTCTACTTCCCGAACCACAAGGCGTCCCCCTGCGTCCCCGAGGACTATCAAATCCTCGACGTGCCCATCAACGTGCTGCCGCTCAACATCTTTCCGTTGACGAACTCGATGCCCGCCGACGCCACGGGGAGTAGCACACCCACCTACGGCGCACTCAAGGGGGCGCTCATGGCGGCGACCGCCTACCAGGACGCGCACCCGACGCACAAAGTCACCCTCGTCCTCGCCACCGACGGCGATCCCAACGCGTGTGGGGCGACGACGATCAACGATATCGCGGGCCTGGCCAAGGGCGCGCGCGACTACAACGGTGTTGTCACCTATGTCATCGGCGTAGCTGGCTCGGTCATCGCGAACCTCGACAAGATCGCGGCGGCGGGCGGGACGACGGCGGCCTACGACGTCACGACTGACATCAGCCAGTTCTCCGCGAAGATGGAAGAGATTCGCAGCGCAGCGCTCGGGTGCGAGTTCGAGATCCCGCCGCCGCCGAACAACCAGGTGATCGACCCGAACAAGGTGAACTTCTCCTATACGCCGAAGGGCGTGGGAATGTCGAAGCTCTTGCTCCGCGCCGACGACCTCGCCGATTGCAACAGCAAGCCTGGTTGGTATTACGACAGCAACAGCGCCCCCACGAAGATCATCCTCTGCCCTGCGTCTTGCACCACGGTGCAGGCCGACGACAGCGCGAAGATCTCCGCGCTCTTCGGGTGCAAGTCCCAGGTCAATTGAAGCACACTTGCCCTCTTTGGGTCGTCGCTCAGGGTCAGCCTGGGCATGGGCGGCGGGGGCGGGCGTTCGTCTCGTCGAGTGAACTGACACCCGTGCGAGCTTTGAAGTAAGCATCACCTCGAGAGAGCAGGATAATATGCTTAGAAGCGATCGAGTCTGTTTTGGCCTCGCCCTCGTGACCACGGTGGCCCTGGGCTGTGGTGGCGGAGGGGAGACAGTGGGCACCGGCGGCAGCGGCGGCAAAGAGATGAGCACCGTCTCCGCGAGCGTCTCGAGCAGCGCCAGCAGCAGCGCCGCGAGCAGCAGCACCGGGGGGCTGACCTGCATGTCGGGGGAGGCCACGGTGCTCGCCGGCACCAAGCTCTTCTTCGGCGAGGGCAACAGCGGGCAGTGGAAGAAGGTCGGCACCAACATCGACGGCCTGGTGTCGACCGCCGCCTCGAAAGACGTGTGCAAGCCGAACGCGGACGCTGCAGTCATCACGCCCTACCCCGACGGCGACATGGGGATCGACAACTCGTTCGGGAAGAACCTCCTGCCCCAGATCATCTCGCTCTACCCGACCTGGGTGACCGACATCAACAACGGCATCAAGAACGGCACCTTCGACGTGCTGCTGAAGATGGAGTGCCTGCCTCCGACGGGCGACGTCCCCGAGTTCACCACCAAGCTCTTCGGCGGGACGAAGCTCGGCGCGGTGCCGAAGTTCGACGGGACGGAGAAGTGGCCGGTCGCGCCCGAGCTCCTCGGCAATCCCATGGATCCGGACTCATCGATCATCGTCTTCAAGAAGAGCTCGGTGACGGGCACGGCCTACGACTCGGGGAAGAACGAGACGTTCATCCTCACGGTCCCGGTGATGACGCAGACGAGCAGCACCTCGATCAAGCTGACCTTGTACGCGGCGCAGACGACGATGAACCTCGCCGCGGATCGCAAGAGCGCGACGGGCGGCATGATCAGCGGCGTGCTCAACACCGAGGCGTTCGTGGCCGAGATCAAGAAGGTCGGCTACCTGCTTGGCCTCTGCGATGGTCCGTTGTTCGACAACCTCCTGGCCCAGGTCCGGCAAGCATCGGACATCATGGCCGACGGCAGCCAGGATCCGGACAAGACGTGCGACGGCATCTCCATGGGCCTCGGGTTCGAGATGAAAGAGGTGCTGCTCGGCATCGTTGGACCGCCGACCCCGGTGGGGATGGCCTGCCCGTGATGGCGGATCGGCGAGAATAAGAGTGGATGGGTGGGGTGGGGGCTGTTCCCTACCCCACCCATTTCTATCTCGAAGCCTCGCGTAGCTGACGCAAGAGGATCCCCGCGAACCGCGGATCCCGCAGCAGATAGCGGCGCCAGAGCCGGCGAGGCTCACGGGCGAGGCGGTAGAGCCACTCGAGGCCAGCCGACGAGACCCAGCGCG
>JBDTTS010000211.1:0-4742 GCA_039930525.1 Actinomycetes bacterium
CGTCGTCCTCTGCCGGTTCAGAGGATGCCTCGATAAGCACTCGATCAGCTTCGCCATCCCATGCGATTCTGAGCACCGAGACACGAAAGTCTTCCTCTACCGGCGCGCTGAGCGGATCATCATCGCGTTCACCGGGGTTGGCGATGATCGGCACTTCGGTGGCGCCGGTCCCGCGCCGGGTCAGCAGGTCGAGCATCGTGTCCAGACGTTCAGTAAGAGCGCGCACCTGCTCCTTCTCGAGCGCGGCACTCGTGGTGCGTGGCCCCTGAGTGGCTTGCAGAAAGAACGTGCGCTGACCGGGTGGCCCGACGGTGCCCGTGACAAAGCGATCGGGGTCGACATAGGAGTGCATGGTCATCGCTTTCTCCTTTTCGGCTGCGCGGGCCCAGCGCCCCCACCAACGGCAGCATCTGCAGACTTTGAACGCCTGCGGCGCTTCGAGGGAAGCAGACCGGCGATGTCTCCTCCTGAGTCGTTCATCCGTTCGACAAACGGTCGGGTCTCTGAGTACCTCACGACGCTCAACGACGCCGGATCAACGACGATGCGCTGGAACAGGTCCAGGTGCAGTCCGAGGGCGTCAGCGAGCACCGCCTTGATGACGTCGCCGTGCGACACCACCGCGTACACAGCGTCAGCACCGAGCCGGGCGTTCCAGCCACGGATCGCCCGAACCGCCCTGGCCTGCATCTCGGCCAAGCTCTCTGCATCATCACCGGGGAACCGCGCGTTGCTGGGATGCTGCTGCACAACTTTCCAGAGCGGGTCCTTGGCGAGGGTTTTCAGCGGCTCTCCGGTCCAGTCGCCGTAGCGCACCTCGGCGACCTCGGCGTCCGGGTGCACGGCGATCTCGCGGTCACCGACTACCGCGGCGGCCGTCTCGCGGCAACGGTCAAGAGGACTGGTCACCACGGCGACCATCGGTACCGCGATGATCCGGGCCGCCAGCGCCGACACCTGTTCGAGGCCGACTTCGTCGAGGTGAACGTCGGGCGTCCAACCGGCGAGGGTTCCCGAGGCATTGGTCGTGGTGCGTCCGTGTCGTATCAAGAGTGCAGTTGCCACGAACCCACCCTAGGTGGACGCCGCCCATCGGACGATCTGACCGCCAGCTAGTGGCTCAGGCGGGGATAGCGGCGTCGAGGACCCCAGTCGCCAAGAGCACGAGCACCAAGGTTCCCAGGGCCACTCGATAGATGACGAATGGCAGGTACGACCCCGTCCGCAGATATCGCAGCAGCCACGCGATGACGACGTAGCCGACCGCGAAAGCCACCACCGTGGCGACCAGCGTCTTTGCCATACCCGGTTCAGCGCTAGCACTTACGTCAGGGATCTGAAAGATCGCTGACGCCACGACCGCTGGTATCGCAAGCAGAAAGGCGTAGCGCGTTGCGGCTTCGCGGGTGTATCCCAGGGCCAATCCCATGCTGATGGTTGCTCCCGAGCGTGAGACGCCGGGAACGAGCGCCATCATCTGGGCCCCGCCGTAGAGGACCGAGTCGCGCAGGTTGAGCCGGTCAAGCGGGCGGGCGTTGGCGGCGAAGCGATCAATGACGCCGAGGATGAGCCCGAAGAGAACCAGATTGATGCCGATGACCCACAGATTGCGAAAGGTGGTCTGGATGGTGTCCTCGAGCAGGAAGCCCACGATGCCGATCGGCACCGTGCCGATGATGATGTACCACCCCATGCGAGCGTCGAGGTGTCCTCGCAGACCTGGCTGCCACAACGAGCGCAGCCAGGTCACTGCGATGCGCCAGATGTCGGTTCGGAAGTACCAGATCACCGCCAGCTCGGTACCGATCTGGGTCACCGCGGTGAAAGAGGCTCCGGGGTCGTCTTGCCCGAAGAGCTGCGGGTAGATAGCCAGGTGTGCGCTGCTCGAAATCGGCAAAAACTCAGTGAGCCCCTGCAGGATGCCGAGCAGGATGGCTTCGAGCCAACTCATGTCTGGTCGCTGTCGAGCACCCGGGGTCTCCGCATGGCGTGGGACTCTATCGACCATTCCTCGCTACGCTCACTCCGCATGGAGCAACGACACCTCGGTACCGCGGGCCTCACCGTCTCGCGGCTCGCTCTGGGGACGATGACGTGGGGTCGAGACACCGACGAGCACGAGGCCAGAGATCAGCTGAGTCACTTCTGTGAGGCCGGTGGCAACCTGGTCGACACCGCCGATGTGTACGTCGACGGGGCAGCTGAGCGGATCGATGACTCGCTGATCGGTGATGTAGTCCCCCGGCACGACGTGGTGATCGCTACGAAGGCCGCGAGCCGTCCCGGCACCGACCGACGATTCGATGCCTCCAAGGCCTACCTTCTTGCGTCACTTGATGACTCACTGCGCCGACTCGGCACTGACTACGTCGACCTGTGGCAGTTCCACGCTTGGGATCCGCTGACTCCCATCGATGAGACGCTCTCCGCAGCCGATGAGGCGGTCCGTGCAGGCAAGGCGAGGTACGTCGGAATCTCGAACTACTCGGGGTGGCAGACAGCGTGGGCCTGCTCATGGCAAAGCGCATTCCCCGGGCGAGCACCTCTGGTGGCGAGCCAGATGGAGTACTCACTGCTCCAACGCGGCGTAGAGCGCGAGGTCACCCCGGCGCTGCAACAAGCAGGGGCGGGGTTGCTGGCCTGGTCTCCGCTGGGTCGGGGTGTGCTCACCGGGAAGTATCGCGGGGGCACCCCGTCCGACTCACGCGCAGCCTCAGAGCATTTCGCCGACTTTGTCCGACCGTTTTTGGACGACCGGTGCCGGCAAATCGTCGAGGCCGTCGTCACCGCGGCAAGCGGGCTCGGAGTAGCTCCCCTTGAGGTGGCCCTCGCTTGGGTCAGGGATCAGCCCGGCGTCACGTCCACGATCGTGGGCGCTCGTACCGCCGCTCAGCTTCTCGGGTCGCTGGCTGCAGAGACCCTCGAATTGCCCCATGAGATCGTCACGGCGCTCGATGAGGTGTCCAAACCCTCGCGCAGCTACCCCGAGCACGGCTGGAACCAACGCGTCGTCCAGGACGCCGATCAACCGTGAGTGGCGCGGTCAAAGAGTATGAGACCTGGCGGCTCGACTTTCCGCGCACAGCATCGCGCGCAGACGTCCGACGCATTCTGACCGAGCATGCCGAGTACGGCAGGTGGGAACTGTGGCGGGTTCGGCGTTACGTGGACGGACGTTGCCGGGTCTGGCTTCGACGCCGCCGGTACCGCGTGGCGCACGTCATCACTGAACCCTGGATATCAGTCGAGTGAGACCTCGACGACCGATCCCTCGCAGCTAGGCAAGATCGAGAAACCGGTCGAGCACCCGCGCGCCGAACTCCAGGGCGTCGACGGGCACGCGCTCATCGACCCCATGAAAGAGGTCGGCAAACGCCAACGACGGTGGTAGCCGAAGCGGCGCAAACCCGTAGCCGGGGATGCCAAGGTTCGCGAATGCCTTCGCGTCCGTACCGCCGCTCAATGTGTAGGGCACCGGTCGCGCGTTCGGATCGTGTTCGAGAAGCGATTTCACCATCGCGTCCACGACCGGACCTTCAAAGGGAGCCTCAAGGGCGATGTCGTCAACGATCGTTGCTCGAGTGATGTCTGGGCCGAGCAACTCGTCGATGGTGGCGAGGAACTCATCACGTCGGCCAGGAAGGAACCGCCCGTCGACGACGGCGCTGGCTGCGCCTGGAATCACGTTGGCCTTGTACCCGGCCTCCAACATGGTCGGTGCCGCGCTGTGTCGCAGCGTGGCGCCGATCATGGGGGCGATCGGCCCCAGCCTGGCCACGATGTCCTCTGGCGAGGTGTCATCGGGCAGATCGAGCGCGGAGCGAACTTCGGAGAGGAAGCGCTCAACCGTGGCCGTCATCGTGACCGGAAACTCGTGTGACCCGATCCGCGCGACCGTCTCAGTGAGACGGGTGACAGCGTTCTCGTGGTTGACCATTGACCCGTGTCCGGCACGACCTTCAGCCGTGAGCTTCATCCATGAGATGCCCTTCTCGGCCGCTTCGATCAGATAGAGCCGAAGCTGATCGTTGACTGTGAAGCTGAAGCCTCCGACCTCACCGATCGCAACACCCACACCTTCGAAGAGGTCGGGCCGATTGGCGACCAGCCAGTGTGACCCGAAGAGGCCGCCGGCTTCCTCGTCGGCCAAGAAGGCGAGTACCAGGGGACGGCGAGGCTTTCGTCCGGAACGCAGTCGGTCACGAACCACCGACAAGATCATGGCGTCCATGTCCTTCATGTCGATGGCGCCACGACCCCACACCATCGGAACCCCGTCGTCATCATGGATCTCGGCGGCGAAAGGAGGGTGCGTCCAGTCATCGGCATTGGCGGGGACGACGTCAAGGTGTCCGTGCAGCATGAGCGCCGGCGCGTCTGTGTCCTCGCCATCCATCCGCGCGAAGACGCTCGTGCGGCCGGGGGCCGACTCCACCAGCTCGGGTTCGAGACCGACCTCCGCGAGCAGCGCGGCGACGTACTCAGCCGCGTCTCGCTCCTGCGACCGCGGATCGTCTCCGTAATTGCTCGTATCGAACTGGAT
Source organism: Actinomycetes bacterium (assembly GCA_039930525.1). GTDB lineage: Bacteria > Actinomycetota > Actinomycetes > JAHEKZ01 > JAHEKZ01 > JAHEKZ01. Next base: position 4,544 of record JBDTTS010000211.1, read on the forward strand.
AAGTCGTTGACAGAAGCCAACGACCTCCCGCGCGGGGTCACTATGGCCGGAATCCGGGGTATCTGTCACTCCCCTATCGTGCCTCTTCAACGAGCGATCTGGCCCGATTTCGGCGCGTCAATTGCCGTTGGTAGGCTGACCACTCGCCTCGTCCGGGTGGCGGAATTGGTAGACGCGCTAGCTTGAGGTGCTAGTGCCC
>JBDTTS010000212.1:0-4671 GCA_039930525.1 Actinomycetes bacterium
ATGTTGCGTCGAGGGCGTCGCGTACGGCGGCGAGTGTGGCGGCCCAGATCTCGTCGGGCCGATGCTCGACCCAGCCAGCCTGCGGGAAGTGCTGGGGAAACTCTCGGTAGCCACGAGATTCGACGTTGGTGTCTTGATTCACAACGAGCGCAGTGATCCCGGTCGTGCCCGCGTCGATGACCAAGACTGACATGCCAGAAACCCTAGGGTAGGGAGCAGGCGGTCGCGCCTCGGTGCGACCGTTTGGTGTGACCACGACGATGAGCCAACTGAGGGAGAAAACAATGCGCGTCGGCGTCCTGACAGGTGGGGGAGACGCCCCCGGCCTGAACTGCGTGATCCGGGCAGTGGTCCGACGGGGTGTCACCGACTACGACATGGACTTTGTGGGATTCGCCGACGGGTGGCACGGCCCGCTGACGGGAACGACCAAGACTCTCGACATCAATGCCGTGCGAGGCATCCTGCCGCGCGGCGGCACGATCCTTGGCTCCTCGCGCACGAACCCCCTGAAGCAGGAAGGTGGTTTGGACGCCGTCCGCGCGAACCTCGCCGACCTCGGCGTCGATGCGCTGATCGCTGTCGGCGGCGAAGACACTCTGGGTGTGGCTGCGAAGCTGCACGCGGAAGGGATCAACGTGATCGGTGTCCCGAAGACGATCGACAATGATCTGGCCGCCACCGATGTCACGTTTGGTTTCGACACCGCGGTGCAGATTGCGACGGACGCGATCGATCGCCTGCACACCACGGCCGAGTCGCACAAGCGCACGCTGGTGCTCGAAGTCATGGGGCGCCACGCAGGGTGGATCGCGCTGCACTCCGGGATGGCCGGGGGCGCCAACATCATCTTGATTCCCGAGCAAAACTTTGACATGGACGAGGTCGTTGCCTGGGTCGAGGCACGCTTCGAGCGCGGCTACGCGCCGATCATCGTGGTCGCCGAAGGAGCAGTGCCGGCTGGTGGTGACATGGTGCTGAAGGACGCGGCCAAGGACGCCTTCGGCCACGTGCGGCTGTCTGGGATCGGCGACTGGCTCGCCCGTGAGCTTGAGCTGCGAACCGGGCACGAGGCGCGCACCACCGTGCTCGGCTACGTGCAGCGCGGCGGAACGCCCACGGCACGTGACCGGGTACTGGCCACGCGTTTCGGCGTCCGAGCGATCGATGCCGTTCACGATGGTGACTTCGGTCAGATGGCAGCTCTGCACGGCAACGACATCGTGCTCGTGCCCCTGGCCGATGCGGTGGCCGAGCTGAAGACGGTCCCGCCCGAGCTCTACGACGAGGCGAAGACCTTCTTCGGCTAGTCGACTGTGGACGTCGAGCAGGTAGCCCCCGCGGCCCATGTGGGCTTGGCGCTCGCGGCGCTGCTTATCGGTGCATGGGTGCTGGGCGCTACCAAGGGCACGTCCCGACACCGGGCGCTCGGTACCGGCTACGTCGTCGCCTTGGTCGCATTGAACGTGGCGGCCTTGCTGGTTCACCGCGAGGCGACGTTCGGCGTCTTCCACGTATTGGCCGTCGTGAGTCTGCTGACGGTAATGGCGGGTTTCGTACCGATGAAGATTCGAGCCAAGAGCCCGCCGCGCATTGCACGGCACGGGTATTTCATGGCGTGGTCATACGCCGGATTGGTGGCGGCCGGGTGCGGCCAGCTCGCGGCGTCTGCCGTCGACGGTGGCCGCGTGACCGTTCTTACGGCCGTTGCGATCGTCCTGGCGGTCAGCGCGGTTGTCATCCACTGGCGAGTCCCGCGCATCCTGGCGTCGCTCGAGCAATGAGCGGTCCGTACCCTCGAAGCGTGCCTAACACCGTGAACTGGCCCGAATTGGTGGCCGCGCAGCAGCCTGACTGGCCTGACACCGCTGCGCTTGATGACGCCCGCGCACGCCTGGAGTCACTTCCACCGCTCGTGTTTGCCGGTGAGTGTGACGACCTCCGCGATCGCCTAGCTGTGGTGGCGCGCGGTGAGGCATTCGTCTTGATGGGCGGTGACTGCGCCGAGCGGTTCAGCGGTGCCAACGCCGACGAGATTCGGGCCAAGCTCAAGACCGTCCTGCAAATGGCAGTGGTGCTCACCTACGGCGCGAGCATGCCGGTGGTGAAGATCGGCCGGATGGCTGGTCAGTACGCCAAACCGCGGTCGAGCATCACCGAAATAATCGACGGGGTTGAGTATCCGTCGTATCGGGGCGACGCCGTCAACGACCTGCGAGCGGACGCTACGGCCCGAATCCCCGACCCGATGCGGCTGGTGGAGGCCTATCACCGAGCAGCCGCCACCTTGAACCTGGTCCGCGCGTTCACCCAGGGTGGCTACGCCGACCTTCGCCAGGTTCACGCATGGAACACCGACTTCGTCCGCGAGAGCTCGGCGGGTGAGAAGTACGACCGGCTGGCTCGCGAAATTGACCGAGCGCTGGCCTTCATGCGCGCGATCGGGTCAGACCCCGAAGAGCTGCACCGTGTCGAGTTCTACGCCGCGCACGAAGCGTTGCTGCTCGACTACGAGCGTGCACTGACCCGGATCGACTCGCGGACCGGGCTTCCATACGACGTGTCTGGCCACTTCGTGTGGGTGGGCGAGCGGACGCGCCAGCTAGACGGCGCTCACATCGACTTCGCCGCAACCGTGCGCAACCCGATCGGCGTCAAGTTGGGACCCACGACATCACCTGATGATGCCGTGGCACTCATCGAGAAGCTCGATCCCGACGCTGAACCGGGGAGGCTGACACTGATCACCCGCATGGGCGCGAACAGGGTGCGCGACGTGCTGCCGGCCCTCGTTGAGAAGGTGACGGCAACGGGGCGTCCGGTGGTGTGGGTCTGCGACCCCATGCACGGCAACACGTTCAGCGCAGAGTCCGGCCACAAGACGCGCCGGTTCGAAGACGTCGTCGATGAGGTGACGGGCTTCTTCGAGGTGCATGCCGCACTCGGCACCCACCCGGGCGGCATCCACATCGAGCTGACCGGCGACGAAGTGACCGAGTGCGTCGGTGGGGCCGAGGGACTGAAAGAGATCCATCTGCCGATGCGCTATGAAACGGCATGCGATCCCCGCCTGAACCGCACGCAAAGTTTGGAACTGGCTTTTTTGGTGGCCGAGATGCTCGCTAAACGCTGAAAATTCCATCGGCAGGGGTCAATCGACCCAAATTTGTGACGCGGTGGAGTCATGGGTTCACGCTCCGGTGATGCATGCCGGAAATGGCCGGTTGATTCGCTATGACCTGTATGCGGTAGCAAAGTTGACACCCTGACATGAACGCTGTTCACTCCCGATTGCTGGGGCATTCATCGATTGATCGGCGAGCACTTTTTCAGCGTGGATGCCTCGACGTGTCGCAAGGAGTGAGTACGCACTGCCGGCAGGACGGTCGCGTGGCCTTCTGTCGGTGTGTCTTGCAACTCGCGATGGATCTCTGAAGGGGGAGCGGTATGAGTAGGAGTGGAAGCCACCGGGCGCCCGCTGTGGCCGAACGTGGCCCGAGCAGCGTTTTTGGCCAGCAGACGCTGCGAGCTCCAGGTCTTGAGTTGCGTAAGACGCTCACGGTTGAGCCGGCGGACACCGACGTAGATGGTGACCCTGCTCCGGAACGTTCGGTTTTCGCCTCGGTCCTCTCTCCCTTGGTCCGGGCGCTGCTCATCTCTGACCTTGCAGCGATTGCGTTGGTACTCATGCTGGCTCGCACCAATGAGCCCTCAGTGGTGACCGTCGGTCTGATTGCCATGGTCCTCTTCACCGGTGCAGGGTTGTACCGACAGCGCCTGTCGCTGTCCCTGCTGGATGATCTTCCGGCCATCGTGGGGCGGACCTTGGTCGCGGGAGCTGTGGTTGCTTCACTTGCCTTGATATCGGGGGATGCGGGGAGCATCGAACTGATCGCGGTTTCTGCGGCTCTGGTCCTGCTCTTCAGCGCATTCCGTGGTGTTGCTTACGCCGTGGTCCGACAAGCGCGACGGAGCGGGCGCGTGGCTCACAGCACTTTGGTGCTTGGTGGTGGCCAGTTGGCCTGCGACCTGATGAGCACGCTGCAGGATCATCCCGAATACGGACTGCGTCCCGTCGGGTTTCTTGACGACCTCCCCCTCCTGCCGCACACCGACCACCCGGTTCCCTGCTTGGGCGGGTATGCGTCGCTCGTCACGAATCTGCGCAAGCTCGAAGTGCGCAATGTGGTGATTGCCTTTGGGTCACTTCCTGAGTCTCGGGTCGTCGACATTGTGCGTACCTGTGACCGCCTGTCGTGCGAGATCTTCTACGTACCGCGGCTCTTTGAACTCGAGGGCCGAGGACCGGGAATCGAGGACGTGTGGGGCATCCCACTCGTTCGCCTGCGGCGCGCGGCTTTCCGGACGGTAGGCTGGATGATCAAGCGGATCGTGGATGTGGCCGTCTCGGCATTGCTGCTCGTCGTGTTGTCTCCGCTGATGCTTCTCATTGCCCTTGCGTCGAAGATCGAAACGGGACAGGTCATTTTCGGGCAGGAGCGGGTGGGACTCGACGGTGTTCCGATCCGTGTCTTGAAGTTCTGCTCTCTAGCGCCCGCCGATCCCGGGGAGGCCGCATCGGCGTGGAACGTCGCCAACGACGAACGTATCGGCCGGGTGGGCCGGATCATCCGCGCAACATCGCTGGATGAGCTGCCGCAGCTGTGGAAC
>JBDTTS010000213.1:0-4667 GCA_039930525.1 Actinomycetes bacterium
GACGACGACCGAGCGCGCAAGGTCGTCGCTGTGCACGGTGAGCTCGATGCACCGCGCCCGCAAAAAGTCAGCCCACCGGATCGGGCCCCGTCGCGCCGCCACGACCGGATTGCCGACCATGGCACTGATCGCCGCCTCGGCTTGAGCCGCAGACGCGTCGACGGCAAAGAGGAACCCCTCGGCGGACGCCAGATCCCGCGTCCGTACGTCGATGCGGGCCGCACCGTCGGCGTAGGTGGCGAGGTAGTCGCCCAGGCGCAGCGGCTTCTCTTCGCTGGTCGTCTCGGCGGCGGCCCGGATCGAATCGGCCACCAGCCCGAAGTGCGCCACCAAATCGCGCATCGCCCACCCGTCGATCACGCTCGGGGCTGACCACTCAACGACGCTGACGCCGTCCCACCATTCGCGCGTGAGCGCCCACTGGTCGAGGTAGGCCGAGGCGACCTTGTTCGGGTCGATGCCCGCCACTAGTCGAAGAGACTCGGGAAGGTGCCCTCGTGCGCGGCACGAAGCTCGGCGACGGGCACATTGAACAGACCCTGCACCTGAAGTCCTTCAGCCTCAGAATCGACGACGCCGATTCGCGCCGCCGGAACACCGCGCGCAGTGCACATGTCGGTGAACCGCACTTCTTCGCTACGGGGGACGACAAAGACCACGCGTCCCGCCGACTCAGAAAAGAGCGCGACGAACGGGTCTGCTCCGTCAGGCAGGAAGAAGCGTGCGCCCTTGCCGGAACGCATCGCCATCTCGGCGAGGGTCACGGCGAGCCCGCCCACCGATACATCGTGCGCAGCCGTCAACAGACCGTCGCGGGACGCCGCCACGGCGATCTCTGCGATCTGTCGCTCGCGGTCAAGGTCGACCCTTGGCGGAAGACCACCGAGATGCTCGTGCAGGTGCGCCCACTCAGAGCCACCGAACTCGTCGGCGGCCTCGCCGAGCAACCAGATCGAGTCGCCATCGGCGTCCCATGCCATGGGCGTACGTCGCGTCACGTCGTCGATGACCCCGAGAACTCCGATGACCGGCGTCGGCAAGATCGCCGTCTCACCTGTCTGGTTGTAGAAGCTCACGTTGCCGCCGGTGACCGGAACACCCAGCTGCAAACAGGCGTCGGCAAGGCCACGTGTGGTCTCGGCGAACTGCCACATGACGTCGGTGTCTTCGGGTGAACCGAAGTTGAGACAGTTGGTGACGGCGATCGGCTTGGCCCCTGTCGTTGCCACGTTGCGGTAAGCCTCGGCCAGGGCGAGCTGTGCGCCGGCGTACGGATCGAGCTTGCAGTACCGACCGTTGCCGTCAGTGCTGACGGCGACTCCGAGGCCGTCGTCGGTGATACGCACGATGCCAGAGTCTTCGGGCTGCGCGAGCACCGTGTTGCCAAGCACGTAGCGGTCGTACTGATCGGTGACCCACGACTTCGACGCCAGGTTCGGGCTGGCGAGCAGCTTCAGCAAAGTCGCGCGCAGCTCGTCACCGCTCGCGGGCCGCGGCAGCGCCGTCGGAGCGTCGGCTTGAAGCGCGTCCTGCCAGCCAGGGCGCGCATAGGGACGCTCGTAGACCGGCCCGTCGTGCGCCACCGTCTTGGGTGGTACATCAACGATCTGGTCACCGTGCCACTCGATAGTCAGGCGCCCTGAGTCGTTGACCTCACCGATCACCACCGCCTCGACGTCCCACCTGCGGCAGACAGCCATGAACGCGTCGAGCTTGTCGGGCGTTACGACGGCGCACATGCGCTCTTGCGACTCGCTCATCAAGATCTCTTCTGGCGCAAGCGTGGAGTCGCGGAGCGGGACGCGGTCGAGCCACACATGCATGCCGGTGTCGCCGTTAGACGCCATCTCGCTGGTGGCGCACGAAATGCCGGCGCCGCCGAGGTCTTGGATACCGACGACAAGCTGCTGCTCGAAGAGTTCTTGGCACGCTTCAATGAGCACCTTCTCGGCGAAGGGGTCGCCCACCTGCACGCTCGGACGCTTGCTGGGGCCCTTGCCGTCACTACCGTCACTGTCGTCGAAGGTCTCAGACGCCAACACGCTGACGCCGCCGATGCCGTCGCCGCCAGTCCTGGCCCCGAACAGGACGACGTGGTTGCCGGCCCCGGTTGCTGCAGAGAGCTGGATGCGGTCGTGCGGCACGACGCCGACACAGAGCGCGTTGACGAGCGGGTTGCCGAGGTAGGACTCGTCGAAGACGACTTCGCCACCGATGTTGGGCAGACCGAGGCAGTTGCCGTAGCCACCTATCCCGGCAACAACCCCGGGCAGGACGCGGTGGGTGTCGGGGGCGTCCGCCGGGCCGAAACGCAGTGGATCCATGACCGCCACCGGCCGAGCACCCATCGTGAGGATGTCGCGCACGATGCCACCGATACCGGTTGCCGCGCCCTGGTACGGCTCGACATATGACGGGTGGTTGTGCGACTCAATCTTGAACGTGACGGCGAGGCCGTTGCCGACATCGACGACGCCGGCGTTCTCGCCCATGCCGACGAGCAGGATGTCCTCGGCGTCAGCCGGTACCTTCTCGCCGAACTGGCGCAGGTGCACCTTGCTCGACTTGTAGGAGCAGTGCTCGCTCCACATCACCGAGTACATCGCGAGCTCGCTGCTCGTGGGTCGGCGCCCGAGGTGAGCGCGGATCTGCTGGTACTCGTCAGCCTTGAGGCCGAGGTCGGCGTAGGGCTGGTCGACGTTGGGCGAGGTCTCGGCGTCCTTGACGGTGTCGGTGTGCCGCATCATGCGTCAACCAGGTGGCTGATCACGGACGCGAAGAATCCCAAGCCATCGAGCGATGGACCGGTGAGCAGCTCAACGGCATGCTCGGGGTGCGGCATCAGGCCGACCACGTTGCCGCGGTCATTGGTGATGCCGGCGATGTCGCGGTACGACCCGTTTGGGTTGTCCTGCAGGTAGCGGAAGACGACGCGTCCCTCACCTTCGAGCTCGTCGAGAGTCCGATCGTCGGCAACGAATCCACCCTCGCCGTTCTTCAGCGGGATGAGGATCTCTTGCCCCTCGTGATAGTCGGACGTCCAGGCGGTGTTGGCATTCTCGACCCGCAACTGCTGGTCGCGGCAGACGAACTTGCGCACGTCGTTGCGGATCAGCGCACCGGGCAGCAGGTGCGACTCGCACAGAATCTGGAATCCGTTGCAGATGCCGAGAACGGGCAGGCCGTCGCGGGCCGAGTCGATGACGTTCTGCATGACCGGAGCGAAGCGCGCGATCGCTCCGCAGCGCAGGTAGTCGCCGTACGAGAAGCCTCCGGGCAGTACAACGGCGTCGACACCCTTGAGGTCGGCGTCGCCGTGCCACAGCGAGACCGGCTCGGCGCCGGCAACGCGAACGGCGCGGGCGGCGTCCTGGTCGTCGAGCGAGCCCGGGAACGTGACGACTCCGATCCGGGCCGACATCAGGATTCCTCGACGTGAATCGAGTAGTCCTCGATCACGGTGTTCGCCAGCAACGTGCTGGCGATCTCGTCGAGTGAGGCGGCGTCAGGTGCGGCGTCGAGGACGATCTCGAAGCGTTTGCCCTGACGGACGCTGGCGATGTCGGAGTGTCCGAGGCGGGTGAGCGCCCCGAGAACGGCCTGACCCTGAGGGTCGAGGATCTCCGGCTTGAGCATGACGTCGACGACGACGCGAGCCACGGGCTACTCCGACTGCTCGATGGGCGGATGAGTGGGATGAGCCCCCACTCTATCTACCCCAAGAACGACGCATTCACCCGCGCTGGGGGTACAAACTCAGCACTCAGCTGGGGACTCAAGCGATCGAGATGCGGCAGTACCAAACGATGGAAAAGGGACTGAGCAGGGTCATCCGCGGAGTCGGCGATCTCGCGTTCTTCCAAACCTTCGACGAGTCTCCGAGCTGGCAGGCGTCGCCCGGGTCGCAAGACGCCGTCACATTCTTCTAGTCCAGGGCATGAGCAGGGTCCGCATCCTTCAGGTCGTCAGACGGCCCCGGCGTTACCCCGGCGCCGCTCGCCGTTCAGCCCGCTGGACCAGCCACGGGCCCAATAGCGCGGCGACTCCCACGATGAGCATGAGGAGCACCACTCCTGCGACCAGCAGTGTTCCGGGAATCTTCAAGATCTCAGGATCGCCGTAAGTGGGGACCCTCATTGCCCAGACAAACTGGGCCAAAGCCACGAGTTGCACTGCGCTCGCAATCAACACGGCCTGCCAGCGGATCGAGAGCCTCACAGGCCAGCCGCGGCGAACCTGCCTGACCATCACCCAGGCGAACAGGCCAGTCCAGACCACCCCGGCAGGGATCAGAAGGAGCAACCCCAAGAAGGCGCCCACCACTGCCCCCACCACCGCGTTCCCCCCGACGAATTGGCCGTCGGACAAGAAGAGGTCGTCGCTGGGGGCGTCCATGACGAAGTACATGGGACCCAACACCAGCGCCCCGAGGACCGGGCTGAGGAGCGCAACGGAGCCAGCTCCCGGCGCCCAGATGCTTCCTAGCGACATCGCCACGGCCGCAGACTAACTCCGCGGTCCGCCAGCACTCGTCAGGCGGGCGGATTCGCCTGCCACGCCTCCCAAGCGGTGCTGACCATGGACTCGAGGTCGTACTCGGCGGTCCAGCCGAGGTCGGTGCAGATCTTGTCGGCTGACGCCACGAGCCGAGCAGGGTCGCCGGCCCT
>JBDTTS010000214.1:0-4665 GCA_039930525.1 Actinomycetes bacterium
GGCCAACCGCAACAGCGCCGTCTTCTCGTACGGCGCGTAGTGATAGATGTGCATGTCGGGATGCGCCTGTCGTCGCTCGGCGACGTACTCCATGAAATCTCTGAACGCGTTGCGTTCCTGGTCAGAATCGTCCGCCCACCACGGCCGGAAGACCCCGGCTTCGGCACCGTCGACCGGCGCCTCCATCACACCCCAGAGATACTCCAGGCCCCACGTCTCCGGGTTCCCCTCGTTGTACATAGGGTCGCCCTCAAAGTCGAAAAAGATGTCTCCTGGGGACGGCGCGGGAAGTGTGGCGAGAGTCACGGCGGAGAAGTCTGTCAACTCAAAAAAGACCTCGTTGGGATAGCCATCTGCGTCCTGACCGGCGTCTAGTTGCTTGACCTGTAGCCGCGCCTGGGCGGTCAGCTTGTCGAATGTGCCCTGGGCCATGCCCGTCGGATGTTCGGTTGCCTTCGCGAGGTCCGCGACGGTGTGCAAGCCTTGCTCACGGAACTTTCGTCGCTGATCCATCCGAAGGCCCGCCACGAGCAGTAGGTCTTGCGTCTGATCGATTGCCTCGGCGCAGTCAGGGCACTTGCCGCAGGCGATGTACCGCTCATCGCCCCACCCGATGGCCGCAGATTCACTGTGGTGCTCGTTCAGGATCGCGCGCAGCCGAGCACGTCGCTCTTTGAAGACGGGGAGCACATCGACGAGCCGAAATTCCTCCTTCTTGCCATTGCCCAGCAGAAGAGCTGCGACTGGAGCGAGATGGAGTCCGGCCTGCCGCAGCTGGTCGGCGTAGGCGGCGAGCTGGAGCAGGGCCTTGGGGCGAGCTTGCCGTGCCAATTTCGCGTCGCAAACCCGCCAACCTTGATCGGTGCGTTCGATGAAGTCCGCATAGCCGAAGAACTCGCCATCGAAGAACCCTGCCTGGAACACTACGTCGGGCTGGCTGGCAAAGGCGTCCATCGTGTTCGCGTTGAGGATCGTGAGTGCCTCAACCGTGTGCGAGCCACGCAGGTGGGGAAGCTCGACGACCAGCAGAGCATCGCTGCCGGCGCCGGTCTTGAGCTCTGCGAGGATGTTCTGCTCGTGCTTGTCGCCGAGCTCGGCGATTCTTGTCATCAGCGGGTCGTTTGCGGAAGCGCTCTTGGACGCCCTCCCGAGCTTGACGTCGAGCGTGCGAAGGACGCCGTATTCGCAGACTGAGGCAGCAGTCAGATCAGATGCACTCCAGATCAGGTTCCCGTCGATCAACTGCATAACGCCCCCTTGTGTGGCGACCTGCCGTGGCGGGTCAGGTATATCAGGTCGCACGGAAGTGGCGAGCGGTCTTGTCGAGGTCGTGGTGTCGACGAGGTGGCCCTGGGCGCCCACAGCGGCGACTGATCTGTCCCCCCGATGCTGCCCTCACAGTCCCGGTGGATCAGGCACCCTGGAACAGTGCGTACCGGAACTCCAGGAACTCTGCCCCGGGTTGTTCGGCCCGCATCTTGGGCAGGACCATCAGTTTCTGGTTGTGACGCTCTTTCAGGCCGTACTGCAGCATCGGCCCGTCCACTTCATCCAGCAGGTCGGACTTGATCTGCACGACAAGGTCAGGCCGGATGCCGAGGATGTTGCTGTCGTACGCGGCGTGATGGATCTTGCACAGTGCCAAGCCATTACGCACCGCGGCGACCCCGAGCTCGTGGTTGTCCGGGATGATGTGGGCTGCGTCCAACAGTTGGGTGTGTGCGAGCGCGCAGACTGCACAACGCGTTCCATACGCCCGCATGATCGTCGCCCGGAACACCGGCTGGTGGACCCGCTGCCGGGTCTCGCGCAAGATGTAGCGCCGCACCGCGTCCTCGACCAGGCTGTCCGCCCTGATCAGTCCGTGGACCACATTGGGGTCGATGACGAACTGTTGTGACTCCTGTTCCTCGCCGTACAGGAAGACCGGGAACACCGGTTTGTACATCCCTGACCCAACACCGAAGAACCAGATCAGCGGCAGCTCAGCGACCATGGCTGCCCGCAGGGCGCGGTTCTCCGGGTGGTCTGCGTCCTCGCCCCGCCACTTGTAGCGAAACAGATTGTCAGGTCCAGCTGAGTCCTCATAAGGTCGAGTCGCTCCCTCAGGCACGAATACGGTGCGGATCGACAGAGCTGCGTCGAGCTCGGCCGGCTTCCTAATCCCCCGCTGCGCGTCCATGAGCCGAAACCGACGGCCATCGATCTCGAAGTCCAACAGGTCTCTGGTCGAGATGGAATCCAGTCCGTCGTTTGTCCTCACGGTCAGCCAGGCCATCGCCTCGCGCCGCAGACGCGCGTCAAACTCGGTCACAGACTCGATCGTCATCGTCGACTCTCTTCTCTCGAATGAGGCACCGACCCCATGGCGGCCTCGTGGCGAGCTTAGGAGGATTCGACATGAACTAGGGCAGAGACTGGCCGAAGAACTCCCCCGGTCCCCGGATCCGTAACCGCCATCGTGGGCGTATGCCAATCGCCCGGCCACCCGCGGTGGCAGAGTCAACCCATGACCAACGACGGACCAAGTCACGACTGGGTCGATCGGCTGACGGCGCTTAGGCAGCACCAGCACAACGGCAAGCGCGCGCCTCACAAGCCATTGCTGCTCCTGATGGCCCTGGGTCGCTTGGCCGAGACTGGCAGTAGCGAAATGCCTTGGTCCGATGTCGAGGAGCGTCTGGCTGATCTGATCGCCGAGTTCGGGCCCGCCACCCGGACTGGACGTCGTCAAACTGCGGCCTACCCGTTCACCCACCTTCGGACAGACGGGTTGTGGAACCTGTCGCGTGATGTCCCGATGGACAAGATCGGTCCTCTAGACGCTGCTCCGATCACGGGCCGCCTGGAGTCTTCTCTTGAGCGAGCCTTGTCTCGGCCTGGGCAGATCGAGGAGGCGGCCAGGCTCCTGGTCGACGGACAGTTTCCAAGGACGGTGGCGCCAGATGTGCTGATATCCGTTGGTCTCGACCCCGACCAGGTATTCGCCAGCGGATCGCTGCCTGCGCCGGACCCTGACAATCGCCGACGATCCTCATCGTGGCCGCTCGCGATCCTCGAAGCGTGGGATCGCCAATGTGCTTTCTGCGGATTCGACGGGCAGCTTGGTTCGTCCTCGGTGGGTCTCGAGGCTGCTCACATTCGGTGGTTCAACCTTGGCGGGCCAGACGCGATGGACAACGGCATGGCCCTGTGTTCGTTGCACCACAAGCTCTTTGACCGTGGCGCACTCGGGCTCGATCAGGAGTACCGGATCCTCGTCTCGGCAGTCTTCTCCGCCCGAACCGAAGCTGCCAAACGGACCTACGACCTACAGAGTCGACAACTTCAACCTCGTCGTGGCACCGCTCTTCCAGCAGCCGAACACGTGGATTGGCATGGGCGTGAGGTCTTCAGAGGCCAGTCACTGCTTTAGTTTTCCCATTCTGACTCGTAGAGGGTGGACAGTCCCCTACGGTCAGGTGCGATCACGACGCGAGTAGCAGCACTCAGGGGGTAGTCGGTGAACCAAGGCGAGTCTGCGGCGAGCAAAGCCCGCGGTCTGCGCGCGCAGGCCACAGCCGCTCAGGCTGAGGCTGGACGGCTGGCTCAGGATGCGGCGGCGTGGGAGGCCGGGGCTGAGGGCGAGCGTCGAGTTGCCGATGCCTTGTCGGTCCTCACTGCCGCATTCAACGTCGTCGTCATGCACGATCGTCTCTTGCGACCAGGCCGTTCTCAGGCCAACCTGGATCACGTCGTCGTCTCACCCGCCGGGGTGCACTTGATCGACGCCAAGAACTGGGCAGGGAACGTCACCGTCTACCAAGGTTCGTTGTGGCGGCACAAGGCTGACGGCCAGGGAGGCGGGTCAAGCCAGTGCATGAACGCCGAAGTCGACAAGGTGCGCCGAATGGCCGAGGCCATGGAGTCCATCTCTGCCTGCGTTGTCGAACCCGTCCTGTGCCTCACCGGGCCCAACGCCCAGGCCTTCGGCGAGGGCCAGGAGATCCGCGGCGTGCGCGTCGTCCCGGTCGGGAAGATCAGTAGATGGTTGGCAAGTAGGGAACGAACCCAACCCGACGCAGCCCTTCCCCCACTCGCACAGCTCCTTGATGGACTGTTCCCCGAGGCGACGGGCCCCTGGAGCAGCCTGACGTCGGCACCCAACGCTGGCAAGCAGTTCCGAGGCGGCCGAACCTTTGGGTCGACCCCCATCACTGCCTCCGCAGGTCGCCGGACCGGCACGACGCGGCGGTCGTCCCGCCCTCACCGAACTACTCACCGCTTCGCCAAGCAGCTGACAGTTCTGGTCGCACTGATGCTGTTCGTGATGTTCGGCGCACCGGTGGTGACGGTGGTCGTCTCGAGCGTCTTCTCCACACTCACCCAGCTGCCCACCAGCTCCCCTGGCGTCGCTGCCAGTTCGTCAGCTGCGCCGGGACAAACACCGCAGGCCGCCACCGCTTCGCAGCCATGTCGGGTCCTGACCCAAACGGCGATCAGCAAGGCACTGGGGGTGCGGGTCTACCCGGTGGCCACCACCTCTCCCGATACGTGCTGGTGGGGGCTACGGCTCGACGATGTGCAATCGGTCGTCGCATCGGCGTCCACCGGGTGGCTCCCATCGCAGAACACCTTGGCGATCAAGGCCAACCGGGCGATCTATCAGGACGGGTACGGTTCAGC
>JBDTTS010000215.1:0-4658 GCA_039930525.1 Actinomycetes bacterium
CGGCGCATCGCGCGGCAACAGTCGGTCGCGGATGCGCAGCCTGGCGAGGACTGCCTGATCTTGCGGGACCTGATGTCGGGGGAGCGTCTTGTCATAGACCTGAAACATCCGGCAGCAGCTCTGGTTCCGGTGGTCGTTGGCAACACCCTCACTGTGACGTTCAACGGAGTCGAGACCGTGGTTTTGTAGTGCGGTGGTGTAGTCGTCGAGACGCTCGCGAGTGCGGGCGAACGAACCGCGTAGGTTGTCGAGCCGCTCCTCGAGCCGGCCCCGGCGTCCTACCAAAATGCGCATCCGGGTGTCCGCGTCGGTCCTGCCGAAGAAGGCGAAGCGGACGCCGAAACTGTCGTCGTCCCATGACGCAGGCCCTGATTCGGCGAGCAACTGCTGAAAGTGCTCTTTGCCGTCGGCGGTGAGCTGGTAGACGATCTTGGATCGACGGGTGCCGCTGGCGTCTGGATCGGTGGACTCAGCGATCAGTCCTTGCTTCACGAGCGCCTTCAGACACGGGTAGAGCGATCCGTAAGAGAGGGCCCGAAACGCCCCGAGCTGGCTGGCGAGACGCTTGCGCAGCTCGTAGCCGTGCATCGGCGACTCGTGCAGGAGCCCGAGCACTGCCAGCTCGAGAACACCGCTGCGCTTGGCCACGAGGCTCCTAGTGAGGGGACGACGATGTATCGAGTCGATACATCGGGGCGATGCGTCGGAACGCTACCTGTCCTCGGCGGGCAACGCAAATCCACGCTCGGGTGTGCCCCACCGCCATGCGCGTTCTACCCTCGGGAGATGCCAAGAGCAGGCTCGTCCACCGCTCCGTGGTCACAGCGAGCGGTGATCGACTACGCCCTGCAGCGGCGAGCTGCCCTCGCTGAACTGCGGCGCGGCCACGCCTTCGTCTCTGATCTCTGCGATGCCGATCCCTACTTGTTGCGCGCCGCTGAGAACCACGGGGTGCGGGCAGATCGGCCGTGTCCGGTCTGTGGGGGCTCGGCCCTCGCCGAGCTCAGCTATGTGTTCGGCGACGAGCTGGGCCCCTATCAGGGGCGAATCCGGGCACCCCGCGAGCTTGAGATCATGGCCCTTGAGTTCGGCGAGTTCCGGGTGTACGTGGTGGAAGTGTGCCCCAGTTGCTCGTGGAACTACCTCACGACGACGTTCGTCATGGGCGACGGCACTCCGCGCTCTCCTCTACGCGCCCATCGCGGTGACCCCGTTCTGTGAGCCAGGCCTCACATCGGCGGGGCGCGGAACGCTGAGAGCCGGTTGTCCGTCAGACTATGCGGCGAGCCCCGTCGCGATCGACCGGTTCGACCTCATCCCGATCACTTCGAAAGGCCCACGTGCGCATCGACTACCCGCGCCGCGCCAAGGCCGGCTGGCGGCGGTTCATCCCGTCGTGGCGCCAGCTGCTCGGCCTCGGAGTGCTCGGAGTCGCAGCGCTCGGGGCGGCCTTCACCGTGCTCTACGTGATGATCGATGTGCCAGCGCCTAACGACCTGGCGACCGCTCAGACCTCCGTCGTCTACTACGACGACGGTAAGGACGTCATCGGACGCTACGCCGAGGTCAACCGAGAGATCGTGACCCTCGACGACGTGCCTGACCACGTCGAGCTGGCGGTCCTCGCGGCCGAAGACCGAGGGTTCTACGAGAACGAGGGAATCTCGCCAGCCGGCATCGCCAGGGCGCTGTGGAACAACCTGCGCGGGGGCAACACGCAAGGCGCCTCAACCATCACCCAGCAGTACGCACGCAACGCCTACCTCACCCAGGAGCGCACCCTGACGCGCAAGGTGAAGGAGGCCATCTTGGCCATCAAGCTCTCGCGTGATCAGAGCAAGGAGCAGGTCCTTGAGAACTACTTGAACACCATCTACTTCGGACGAGGCGCATACGGTATCCAGGCCGCCAGTCAGGCCTACTTCGGTGAAGATGTGCAAGACCTCAACGAGGCGCAGGGCGCGGTGTTGGCAGCGGTGATCCGGTCGCCGAACAGCTACGAACCTGAGGACGGCAAGGCCGCGAAGCAGGCCCTGAAGGCCCGCACACTCGACTATGTGATCCCTGGAATGGTCGAACAAGGTTGGCTCGATGAGGCGGACGCCGCAAAGATCAAGCGTTTGCCGAAGATTGCCGACCCTCGGGCGCTCAACTCCTACAAGGGCCAAACCGGGTTCATGCTCGACATGGTGCGTGAGGAACTCCTCGGCCTTGACTTCACCGACGAAGAGATCGATGCCGGCGGGCTCCGGGTCATCACCACGTTCGATGAGCAAGCTCAGGACGCGGCACAGACGGCCGTGACCGAAGGATTCCCGCCGCCGCCCAACGACGGCGTCGAAGTAGGGCTGCTATCGATCGATCCGCGGACCGGAGGCATCGCTGCCGTCTACGGTGGAAAGAACTGGGAGAAGAGCCAGTTCAACAATGCCCTAGGACCCGTGCCGGTCGGCTCCACGATGAAGGCGTTCACGGTGGCGGCAGCGCTGCAGAATGGTTTCACCCTGGAGAGCACCTTCAACGGCAACTCCCCTTTCTACGTCGACGGTGTGACCGAGGGATTCGAGAATCAGGGTGGGCAGAGCTATGGCTCAGCCATTTCGTTGCAGTACGCCACCCAGCAGTCGGTGAACACTGCGTTCCTTGATGTCACCCAGCAGATGGGCCCGGATGAGGTAGCCGAGGCGGCCAAAGAGGCTGGGCTGACGACTCGAGACCTTGATGTGAGTCCGCAGATCACCCTCGGGTCGGCGAGTTACTCACCCCTTGCGATGGCCAGCGCCTACGGCACCTTCGCCAACGAAGGCACAGCCACCCAGCCGTACACGGTTCAGCAAGTGACAAACGCCGATGGCGCCGTGCTGTACGAGTCGCAAGTGCGAGAGCAGCGGGGATTCCCCGCCGACATCGCTAACGAGGTGACGTATGACCTCGCGTCGGTGGTGTCGGGCGGAACCGGTTCCGCTGCGTCAAACCTGGGACGCCCTGCTGCCGGCAAAACGGGAAACCATGAGGGCCTCTCGGCCTGGTTTGTCGGATACACCCCGCAGCTGGTCACTGCAGTGGCTTTTCATCGTGAAGTCGGCCGCGACAAACTCGCACCGCTTAACGGGGTTTCCTACCAGCCGGTCTTCACCGGTGCTGGCTACCCGACCCAGATCTGGACGGCCTACACCGCGGCGGCGCTTCTCGGGCAAGAGGTCCTGGAGTTCCCAGGGCGCCCGATTCCGACAACGTCCCCAACGCCAACGGCGTACCCTTCACCCTCACCCACTACCGCGTCCCCTTCACCGTCGCCCACCACATCTTCACCAAAGCCCACCAAGACGCCAACGCCAACGGCGACGCCGACCCCTACGACGTCGTCGGCCACTCCCTCACCTACTGATGGAGGCGGTGGCGGTGGTGGCGGCGGGACCAATCCCTAGCTGCTTGCGCCTGCGTGCACCCGTTCGGTAGCCGGCACGGCACAATGTCGGTTGTGCCAACGTCTGACGACATCGTCCTGCCCTCGCGGGATGACGCGATGGTCGCCGGTGCGAGTTTGGCGATCGGCGGTCCGATCGGACGCCACGCGAATCCGAAGCGCGGGTGGTGGAGCCCCCTACGCATCATGCTGCTGCTGGCGATCTGTGCTTCGGCGCTCGGCGCGGCGATCGACACTCCGTGCTCCACCAAGGCATGGGGCGACGGTGAAGAGATCTTCACGAGGGGCTGCTATAGCGACATCCCCTTGCTGTTCACCAGTCGAGGGATTGATGAAGGGGTCATCCCCTATGTCGAAGACCCGACCAGCACCGGAGATTCCGAGGTCGAGTATCCGGTGCTCACCGGCGCCGTCATGTACGTCACGGCTCTGCCGATCGGCGATGACTGGAGCGATGCGACCCGCATGCGGGCGTACTACGCCATCAATGCCATCTTGATTGCGTTTCTGCTGGCGCTGGTGGTCTGGGCGACCGCCCTGACCGTTCGGCGTCGTGCTTGGGACGCGGCCATGGTCGCTGTGGCGCCGGGAATGGTGCTTGCCTCCACGGTCAACTGGGACCTGTGGGCGGTGGCAGCCGTCGCCTTGGCGCTGCTCGCCTGGGCTCGTCGATATCCGGTTCTTGCGGGGTTGCTCATCGGGCTTGGTGCGTCCTTTAAGTTCTATCCTCTGTTGCTGCTCGGCCCACTCTTCGTGCTCTGTCTGCGGGCGGGTCGGCTTCGCTACTGGATGCTGACGTTCGGTGCTGCCGTCGTGATGTGGCTAGCGGCGAATGTGCCGATCATGCTGGCCCGGTTCGATGGGTGGGCCAAGTTCTACCGGTTCTCTTCTGAACGTGGTGCGG
The DNA here is from genome assembly GCA_039930525.1 of Actinomycetes bacterium. Taxonomy (GTDB): domain Bacteria; phylum Actinomycetota; class Actinomycetes; order JAHEKZ01; family JAHEKZ01; genus JAHEKZ01. Next base: position 4,332 of record JBDTTS010000215.1, read on the forward strand.
ACTATGGATCGCCGTGGCTGGTGGCCAGGGATGCGTTCTCCTTTGATCCACCTATCGACCAACTCAACCTCTGGGCTACTGCCATCTTCCTCGCACTCTGCGTGGCAGTCGGACTGCTCATCCTGATCGCACCGCAGCGCCCCCGCCTGCATCAGGTGGTGTTCTTGACGGTGGCTGCTTTCGCCGTGACGAACAAGGTCTACTCGCCTCAGTTCGTCGTGTGGTTGATCCCGCTGGCGGTTCTCGCCCGGCCGCGATGGCGTGAATTCCTTTGGTGGCAAGCGGCCCAAGTCGTCTACTTCTTTGCCGTGTGGTGGTACATCATCG
>JBDTTS010000216.1:0-4653 GCA_039930525.1 Actinomycetes bacterium
GGCGAATTCGATGCTGTCCTCGCGGACGGACAGCCACTGGTTGTGGTAGGCGACCCGGGATGACCGGGTGCGGATCGGCGGAGCCGACTCGCCGTCGGGCTGGGCGGACCGGTCCTGATCATCGTTCACCGGGGCAGTATCGCGCGTCACGGTTGAAGCCGGAACACTGCGGTCCCCTACGGTGTAGCCCATGGAAGGCCAGCCGTGGGCGTACTTCGGCCGAAGCCGAGTAGGAGCGCTAGCCGACCTTGCAGCCTGTCCGGCTACCCGTCACGGGTGCATCCAGCACAGCAATGTTGTCGACGAGTCGAGCCTGGAAGACGTCGGGCATCCCGGGGATGTGTTGGATGCGTAGCTCTGAGTCGTGCGACTTCACGTTGTCGTTCTCCCAGGTCTCGTTCCACCAGGAGATGCCGCGGACCTTCGGCCACCGCCCGGTAAGCAGCCCGTGCAAGGCATGAGACGCCCACACCGTCGGCTCGACTCGATCGTTGCCCGCAGTGACGCCGAACTCCGCGACGATGATCGGCTTGGTTGCGGCCAGCCGCCGAAGCCTCGGATAGACCGCGTCCATGCCGCGGGCGAAGGGTTGGTTCCAGTGTTCCTGTGGCGTCAACGCCCCGTACACCGATGTGGCCAGCCAGTCGATGTACCGTCCGCCGGGGTAGTACCTCTCCAGTCGGTTCCACGGTTTGTTCGGCTGATCTGAGTCATTGACGTGGAATACCCACGAGACGTTGTCCGCCCCCCGGGAGCGCACGACGTCGTTGATGTGTCGATATGCATGCTGGAAGAGCTTCGCGCCGTGTCGATCGCCGTTGTGTGTGGCGTTCCAGGAGAACCAGAAGCCGTTCATCTCGGTGCCGTACTCGACGAGCAGCGGCTCCGCATAGGCAACAGCTCCGTCACCCCACGCGCGCAGGTTCTTGTCGAAGTCTCCCCGCACGATGCGGCGCAACGAGAAGGTTTTGTCCGGGCCATCAGAACGCTGGCGCTCTCGGGACGAGTGGCGCAGCATCAGTCGGATGTAAGGAATCGAACCGTGGTCGTGGATCCAGTTCGCGGTGCCGGTCGGGAAGGCCCGGGAGCGGTACCAGTTGTTGCTGAAGAAGACCCAGGCAGCCTGGCGTCCGGCGGACGCCTCGTACGACGTCACGTCATCAAGCGTGATGTCGTCCTCTTCGCCGGTCACTCCGCCCGGATAGACGCCGTGATAGAGACAGCCCACCTCGGGCACAGCCAGTTGTGACGGTTCGTACACGCGGTCGGCGCCGCCAGCTCCGGAGGCTTCACCGAGACCAGAGAGCGAAGCGCAGGCCGCTACGGCGCACGCCGCCGCCATCCAGCGTGTGGGGTTGTTCACCTACAGAGCATCGACGCCACCAACCCGGCTCAGTGTGGGCTGAACGGTGGATCACTTACTGAGTACCTCAGCAGCTGCCTCGACCATCTGCTCGCAGGACCATCGAAAGAGCTCCGGTTGCATCGTGAGTGCTGGTTGCATCCGATAGACCCACTTCTCGGGGGCGCTGATCGCAAAAACTCCACGCATCAGAGCTGCCTGGCTGAACGCGTGCTGCGCTTCACGATTCGGAGCCTGCGACTCCTTGTCCTGGACGAACTCAACGGCTGCCCACGCACCGTACTGCCGGACATCCCCTACCTGCTCATACTTCGCAACCAGCGGCCCAAGAATGTCCCGGCCGATCTTCTCCAACTCGAGGGCATTCCTCATGGCATCGTCGAGAAGGTCCAGTCCCGCCAAGGCAGCGGCCACACCCGCGGGCTCCCACACGTAGGTCCCGGTCGTGTACACGTGCGAATCCGCCATGACCTTGTCGGTACCGAGGATTGCCGCCATCGCCTGTCCACCGGCGGCCAGCCCTTTGCCGGTCAGCAACATGTCGGGTTCAAGACCCCAAAGGTCACCGGCCCAGACCGGGCCCGACCGACCCATTCCGGACTGGATTTCGTCACAGATCAACAGCCACCCGTGCTCTTCGCGCAGGCGGTTCAGCCCGTCCCAGAACGCCTGCGACGGTGCATAGACACCCAGTTCACCGGCAATCGGCTCGATCAACACCGCGGCAATTTGAGTCGGTTCCACCTGATGTCGTAACAACCATTGCTCAATGTAGTCAATGATGATTGTGTCGTCGTGCGGCCCAGAGCCTGACTTGAACGGGGCACGATAGGCACTGGGATAGGGAGCAAATACCAGGCCAGGAGTGTACTGAGCGCTTCCGGTTGACTCGCCCGGCAACTCCGTTGAGGTGCTGGCGGCAAGGTACGTGGACTCGCCGTGGTACTGCCCGAGGAACGAAAGAATCATGGGACGCCCGGTGCACTCGCGGGCCAGCTTGATCGACCCTTCGACTGCCTCTGTCCCAGTGACCGTTGGGGCCACCCGCGTGATGTTCTTGGGAGCAAGGGCCACCAAACGCTCAGCCAGTTCTACGACGGGTGGAGACTGTAGGAAACACGAGATCTCCATCCCGTACCTGTCCCACGCATCGATCGTCGCCTGACGAACCTCCGGTGGAAAGGGTCCGTAAGGAGCGGCACCCCAAGCCGACATGTGGTTGGCGAAAGTGTTGCCATCCATGTCATGGATCAGCCCGTCCGCATCCTTAAAGTCCACGATGAACGGGCTGGTGCTACCGCTGTGCATCTGCGCATAGAAGACTTTGTCTTGTCGGTTGAAGATCTCTACCGACTTGGGCCCTGGCAGCTCTGTGTTGACCTTCGGATAGTTCTCGAGCGACATGACTCTCCCGGGGGTTGGGTTGTTGCGAAGATACCGACTGCATCCGTGGTGCGCCATGAACCATCGGGCCGGTGGCCCGATCCACTCGAAGGTCTAGTCTGCAATCCGACAAGGCCGAGGGCTGGATGTGAACGGAGAAGACGCTATGAAGGACGAACAGCTGCCTGAGACGAGGGGCGTATCTGTCGAAGCCCTTGAAGCGGTCGACCTCGGCCCCGAGATCGAGGGAATGGCCGGGCGTCAACTGCGAATGCGCAAGGTGACCATCGAACCCGGAGGCGTCCTCGGCCCGATCCACAACCATGTGGACCGACCGGGCACGGTCTACATCCTGGAAGGCACGATCACTGACCACCGTGATGGAGTGGCCACGGACTACGGGCCGGGCCTCGGCTGGCCTGAGGACAAGAACACCACGCACTGGCTGGAGAACAGAGGAACTACTCCGGCTGTTGAGATCTCGGTCGATATCGTCCTACGACAGTGAGCGAGGCTGGCTCTTAGTCGCCTGGTCGAGGAGGTCCAGGTCACGCACCGCATACCTCAGATGCTCCCACTCCTCCTGCAGGATCGTGTGTAGGCAGGTCAGGGTGGTCTCGGCATGCGAGGGGTTCCAGGAGTTGCGTCGCTGCTGGAGCAGTTCCTCCGGTGTCACCCCGGCGATGAACGAGCCCATCCGGCCGACGCGGTCGGCGCGGGCCGCCAGCACGTCGCCGTACGTCGGCTGGTCTGTCGTGAAGACCGAAGTGTCGAGCCCGTGTTGCTCGGCGTTCGCGTGAGCGAGACCGAGGGGGTGAAACGGCTGTTCGACACCCAAGACTGGCCTGGACAACCACAGGTCGGTGGCCAGAACGAGGTGACGCAGCGTCTGCGAGAACGACCACTCGCCGTCGACCGACACCTCGACCGTGCCCTCGGGCATCGCGGCAGCCCGCGCAAGCGTCGTGGACCAGGCCCCCTCGAGGGCGGCCCATGCCGACTGAAGACAAGCCGGGTCGGCAGTAAGCATGAGCTCGCGGCCGGGAAAGCGGCGCTCAAGCTCGGCCCGTACCAGGGGGACGACGTCGATCCCCTTGATGAGCACGTAGGTCTCCTGCTCGAACAGCCACGGAGCGTCGATGTCGACCTCACCGATCTCGACGGCGCGCATCACGACGCCAGTGAGATCGCAGTCGGTGAAGCGTGCCCGGCGCAGGCTGACCTCGACCAGCTTGGCGTCCTGCAACTCGTCGGTCCTGGTGAAGGTAGTCATGCACTGTTGATACCAGGACGAAAACTCCTCGATCACTCCGTGAATGAACGCATGGTGGGGGGGCGGGAATCGAACCAGACCGAACCGTCTGGAACCTTCGGGAACCGTTGGGTTCACGCACAAAGTCTCGGGAACCGCCTGGTGCCTTCGGGGCACATCTGAACCCGGCGTTGACGCCGTCGACGGCCGGGTGTACCCGTCGCCGATTCCTAAGCCCGGGCTGGCCCCGCCGGTAGGTCGGCCGGGCCGTTCCATCAGCCGATGACGACCCGGTGATCGCCGAAGTCAGCAACCACCTCGACCGAACCACCGAGCGCTTCGACGTAGGCCTTGATCGTGGCTAGTCCGGCACGGTCGAGTTCGCCCCGCTCAAGCTCGGAGATTGACGGTTGCGTGACATGCATGCGGGCCGCGAGCTCAACCTGGGTCAGCCCCTGGTCCTCGCGCACCTCGCGTAGCCGATACGCCCTCAACTCGGCGAGCAACCGCCCCTTGTGCTCGGCCACCTCGACCTCACGCGGAGACCGCTCGTTACGGACGTCCTTCCAGGACCGGGACCGCTTCACCCCGGAACCCTCACTGGTGCTCACCACGCTCACCTGCCATCCACTCGTCGTAACGCTTCTCCGCGAGC
>JBDTTS010000217.1:0-4631 GCA_039930525.1 Actinomycetes bacterium
CGCCTACGCCGCCGAACCGTTCGTCCATGTCCTTGACCACGATGTGTGGCCCCGCACGGCTGACGTCCTCGGTAGCAACTCGGTGCACCTGCAGGTGGCCGTGGACAGCGTCGCCTGTCGCGTCGTCGTCGTGAGCGCCATCGACAACCTGGTCAAAGGTGCCGCGGGTCAGGCCATCCAGAATGCCAACATCGTGCTCGGCCTCGACGAAGGGGCCGGGCTCGTCGCCGAGGGGGTGGCGCCGTGACGGGGGACGCCATGGCAACGTCGACGACTTCTGAGCTGCTGACCCAAGCGCCGTCCACTCCACATCAGACGGCGGCGGCGAAGGCGTCAACCTTGGCTGATGCGCTGCCGTGCATCGAACGGCTCAGCGGTGCGACGGTGGTCGTGAAGTACGGCGGCAACGCCATGGCGGATCCGGTGCTGCAGCAGTCCTTCGCTGCTGATATGGCCTTCTTGCTCAGAGTGGGGATTCGGCCGGTGGTTGTCCACGGCGGGGGTCCACAGATCTCGCACATGCTTGATCGTCTGGGAGTCAAGTCTCGGTTCGTCGACGGTCTTCGCGTCACGACGCCCGAGGCCATGGACATTGTCCGCATGGTGCTGACCGGGCAGGTGCAACGTCAGGTGGTCAGCCTGATCAACGCGCACGGTCCCTTGGCTGTAGGGATTTCGGGCGAGGACGCCCACTTGTTCAATGCCCGGCGACGGAGTACTGGCAACGGCGAAGAAGCGGTGGACCTCGGCCAGGTGGGCGACCTCGTGTCTGTCAACGCTGGCTTCGTGCGCACAGTCCTCGATGATGGGCTCATCCCAGTCATCTCGAGCGTTGCGCGAGGTGATGACGGTGACACGTACAACATCAACGCCGACACCGCGGCGGCGGCGCTGGCCGTTGAACTGGGTGCGCCCAAGCTTGTCGTGCTGACTGATGTTCCCGGCGTCTATGCCAGGTGGCCTGATACGTCCGAGATCATTAGCCAGATGTCCACGGCTCAGTTGCAGGAACTGATCCCCTCAGCCTCATTGGGAATGATCCCCAAGCTCACAGCCTGTCTTTCGGCTGTGCAGAACGGCGTTCACCAGGCACACATCCTGGATGGACGTGTCGAACACGCAGTGCTGATCGAGGTATTGATTGGCGCCGGCATCGGCACGTTGATTTTCGACGACGGCATCAACGTGTGTACCGAGGAGGCATGGCCGTGACAGTTCCCCGTACCAAGGCTGCCCGACAGCAGCGCATCGTCAAGTTGCTGGGCGCCCATGAGGTGAAGTCGCAGGCCGACCTGGCCAACTTGTTGGCAGCCGACGCCGTAGAGGTCACCCAAGCCACGCTGTCGAGGGATCTCGATGAGCTCGGTGCAGTGCGAGTGCGCACCGCTGCAGGTCAGTTGGTGTACGCCGTCGCCGGTGAGGGCGGTGGCCCGGCGCTCGCCGTTGCCGACGAGGAGCACGCTGCCATGGAGAGGCTGACCCGACGACTCGGTGAGCTGCTGGTCTCGGCTGACTCATCGGCCAATCTGGTGGTACTCCGAACTCCCCCCGGCGGGGCTCACTTCCTGGCGTCGGCCATCGACCACAGCCTGCTCCGCACCGTGATCGGAACAATCGCAGGAGACGACACCGTCATGCTTGTCACCCAGGCTCCAGACGGCGGGGCTGCGGTAGCCGCTGACCTGTTGGCAGCCGCCGAGAACGCCCGCGCAGAGCCGGTATCCCACTCGAACGCACGCAGAAGGAGAACGTCATGAAAGAACGCATCGTCCTGGCCTACAGCGGTGGGCTGGACACTTCGGTTGCCATCGGGTGGATCGCCGAAGAGCGCAATGCCGAGATCATCGCGGTCGCTGCAGATGTTGGCCAGGGCGGCGAGGACTTGGAGGTGATCCGTGAGCGGGCACTGGCTTGTGGCGCGTCCGAGTCGGTAGTGCTCGATCTCAAACAGGAGTTTGCCGACGATTTCTGCTTGCCTGCCCTGCAGGCGAATGCGCTCTACATGGATCGCTATCCCGTTGTGTCTGCTCTGTCCCGCCCGGTGATCGTCAAGCATCTGGTGTGGGCGGCGAAGGAGTACGGCGCGACGACCGTGGGCCACGGGTGCACGGGCAAAGGCAACGATCAGGTGCGTTTCGAGGTCGGCATCGGGGCACTCGCCCCGGATCTCGAGGTCATCGCACCGGTCCGTGACTCCGGCATGACGCGTGACAAGGCCATCGAGTTCGCCGACACCCATGGGCTGCCGATCGACGTCAACAAGAAGTCGCCGTACTCGATCGACCAGAACGTCTGGGGCAGGGCATGTGAGACCGGCTTCCTCGAAGACATCTGGAACGGTCCCATCGAGGACGTCTACGGATACACCTCAGACCCAGGCATTGCCCGTGAACCCGATGAAGTCGTTCTCGCGTTCGAGCATGGTGTCCCCGTCGCCATCGATGGCAAGCCGGTCACGGTGCTTGAGGCCATCCAGCAGCTCAACGCTCGCGCCGGGGCGCAGGGCATCGGTCGCATCGACATGGTCGAGGATCGGCTGGTCGGCATCAAGAGTCGCGAGGTCTACGAGGCGCCAGGAGCGATGACTCTGATCACCGCTCACATGGAGCTTGAGAACGTGACTATGGAAGGCGACCTGGCTCGCTTTAAGCGACAGTCCGACCAGCGTTGGGCAGAACTGGTCTACGACGGGCTCTGGTTCTCGCCGCTCAAGCGTTCGATCGATGCGTTCCTTCAGGAGTCGCAAAAGCACGTCACCGGTGAGATTCGCATGACCTTGCACGGGGGGCGTGCTGTCGTGACCGGCCGGCGTAGCAAGGAGAGCCTGTACGACTTCCACCTGGCGACGTACGACACGGGCGACACCTACGATCAGTCACTGGCCAAGGGATTCGTGCAAATCTGGGGCATGCCGAGCCGGATCGCCGCACGGCGTGACCAGAACTCTGAGGAGATCATTGATGACTGATGATGAACCGCCACTTCGCCTGTGGGGGGGTGCCTTCGGTGCCGGGCCGTCGGACGCATTGCAGGCTCTCAGCGTCAGCATCCACTTCGATTGGCGACTTGCGCCGTACGACCTGCAGAGCTCACGGGCCCATGCCCGGGTGCTGCACGGCGCGGGGCTGCTCGATACCCACGAGCTCGAGCAGATGCTGGGGGCGTTGGACTCGTTGGAGACCGACGTGGCATCGGGTGCATTCACCGCGACGATCACTGACGAGGACGTCCACACCGCGCTAGAGCGTGGCCTCGTCGAGCGGCTTGGCGTCCTCGGTGGAAAGCTGCGCGCTGGGCGCAGCCGCAACGACCAGATCGCTACCGATCTTCGGCTCTACCTTCGGGCTGAAGCGCGAGTGATCACCCAGCTGCTCGGCGACCTTCAGTCTGCACTCCTCGAGCAGGCAGATCGACACATTGACAGTGCCGCTCCTGGATTCACCCACCTGCAACGCGCGCAGCCGGTGTCATTTGGGCACGAGCTACTCAAGCACGTGCACGCGTTGAGCCGCGATGTTTCCCGGTTGCGTGACTGGGACCGTCGAGCGGCTCTCTCTCCTCTTGGTGCTGGCGCGCTCGCCGGTTCCAGCCTGCCGCTCGACCCTCAGCGGACCGCTCGCGAGCTGGGCTTCGATGACGCTTGCGCGAACTCCATCGACGCGGTGAGTGATCGTGACTTCGTCGCTGAGTTTGGCTTCGTCATGGCCCTGATCGGCGTTCACCTCTCACGTCTCGGCGAAGAGGTCGTCCTGTGGACATCGAAAGAGTTTGGTTGGGCGTCGCTCAACGATGCCTACGCGACAGGCTCGTCGATCATGCCGCAGAAGCGCAATCCTGATATCGCTGAGCTGGCCCGTGGAAAGTCCGGCAGGCTCATCGGCAATGTGGTGACTGTGCTGACGGTCCTGAAGGGCCTTCCGTTCGCCTACAACCGCGATCTTCAGGAAGACAAGGAGCCGGTGTTCGACAGCATTGACACGCTGAAAGTGTTGTTGCCGGCGGTGAGCGGGATGATCGCCACGCTGACGTTCGATGTCGAGCGCATGGCAGCGGCGGCACCGGCCGGCCACGCTCTGGCTACTGACGTGGCGGAGTGGTTGGTACGCGAGGGTGTTCCCTTCCGTGAAGCCCACGAACTTTCGGGTGCGTGTGTGCGCCTGTGCGACGAACGAGAGATTCAGCTCTGGGAGCTGACCGATCAAGAGCTCTCTGGCATCTCCACGGCTCTCACCCCTGCCGTGCGAGACGTCCTCACGGTACGGGGCGCACTGGAATCGCGTTCCTCATTCGGTGGCACGGCGCCGATCCGGGTGCAGGAGCAACTCGAGTCGGCACGTGACGACGTGGCTGACAGCACGGCGTGGGCGACTCTGGCTGGCCGGTAGGTCAGTCGGCATCCAGACCGCCAGCGGCATAGGCAAAGATGAACCCGTGGCCCCTGAGATACCTAAGATCCTCGAGATCCCTGACACCCCTGACATTATCGGCGACCTCGCTTGGCGCGGGCTGATCGCACAGAGCACCGACCAGGGTGCACTGGCCGACCACTTCCGCACCGGTCGGCGAACGCTCTACAGCGGCTTCGACCCCACGGCACCGAGCCTCCACATGGGCAACCTGGTCCAGCTCGT
>JBDTTS010000218.1:0-4600 GCA_039930525.1 Actinomycetes bacterium
CGCCTCGACGATCGTGACCTCGGCGCCGAACGACTTCCAGACACTGGCGAACTCGACGCCGATGACGCCACCCCCGAGAACGACAACCGAGCGCGGCACGTAGTCGAGGGTGAGCGCGTGGTCGCTGGTGATCACCCGAGAGCCGTCGATCTCAAGGCCAGGCAGCGACTTCGGAACCGAACCAGTGGCGAGAACGACATTGCGACCGGTGTACGCCGTATCGCCGACCGCGACGGTGTCCGGTCGTACGAGCCGACCCTCGCCCTCGACGAACGTGACGCCGCGGCTCTTCACCAAACCCGATAGTCCCTTATAGAGACGCGAGACCACGCCGTCCTTGTAGGCGTTGACGCCGTCCATGTCGATGCCGTCAAGGGTGGACTTGACGCCAAACTGGTGGCCCTCGCGCGCCGCGTCGGCCACCTCGGCCGAGTGCAGCAACGCTTTGGTGGGGATACAGCCCTCATGAAGGCAGGTGCCGCCCAGCTTGCCCTTCTCGATCAAGACGACGTCTAGACCAAGCTGGGCAGCGCGCAGGGCGCAGGCGTATCCACCGCTGCCTCCGCCGAGGATGACGAGATCGTGAACGGTGCTCGCGGAATGCTCGGACACGGCGGCTCCTCTGCGACGGCTGACTTGTGTCATCTTGTCACCCTTGGCGCGCTGCGCCACACCCGCGTCCTGCCGCCGAACCGCGATAGACGCGAGTACCGTAGAGCCCGAAATGGCGGCGCCGTCGCTAGGCCGAGTCGAATCTGGGGGTAGTCATGAAGTGGCTGCGACGCCGGGGGTCGAAGTCGTCCGGCCCAGCGGGCAATGCCACCAAGTCTGCTGACCGCAAGTACCTCGAGGAGTTCGTGGCCACTCGCCGAGGTGTCGAGGCGTACGTCGAGCCGCAGACCTCGGTGACGGCGACAACGGTGGTACTGGTGGCCGCTGACGGTGAGTGGACCAGACGCGCAGTGCCGGACGCTGCCACGGCCTTCTCGTGGGCCCATAAGCAGCAAATCCCCTGCTACGACGTGAACCTGATGGGTTACCCCAAGCGTATGCGCGAGTGGAACGGCGGCGTCTAACCCGAACTGGAGTCAGGCTTCTCGGCCAGACGCACTTTCGGCTGCATCGAAGGCCCCGTCCTCAACGTGAGGACGGGGCCTTCGATGCAGTGGAGGGGGAAGCGCCACTGCGTGTGGTGCGGATGCACCGGCCCGGCGCGTTCAGGGGGTGGGGCGCCGGGAGCGGGAAGGGTGACCTTTCGTGAGAGGGGACGGTTACTTGTTGTGGCCAGGTGCGTTGCCGCTGTTGCCAGGGGCGCTGCCGCTGGACGATGAGCTGCTTCCGTCAGACGAACCTGCCTCTTCCTTCTTTTCCTGTCCAGGAGGCACGCTGTCGGTCGAGGTGTCGTCGTTCTTCTTCGCCTGTCCAGGGGGGACGCCGCCGGACGAGACCTTGTCGGTCCCTGTGGTTTCGACATCGGAGTCGTCGCCCTCTGCCCCATTCTTGTTCTTGCCGCAATCGCTATGTGCTGCCGCCGAAACCGCCGCACCATGGCCAGGCCCGGGCGGGGTGTCCTTCGCGACGCCCGAGACGTACTCGCCGTGGTTTCTCGCGTCGGCGCAGGCGTCCGATGTTGTTTCGTCGGTCGGGTCGTCGGTCGGGTCGTCGGTCGGGTCGTCGGTCGGGTCGTCGGTCGGCTCTTCCGTGGGGTCGTCGGTGGGATCCGGACACGCCGTTGGCTCGTCCGTTGTTTCGTCGGTGGGGTCCGGTTCGGTGATTGCCTCCTCGGTCGGTTCCTCCGTGGCGACGTCGGTCGGCGTCTCGGTGGGATCGGCAGTCGGCCCGTCCGTGGGGTCGATCAAGGGGTCGGTCACCGGCTCCTCGGTCGGGCAGTCTGCTGGCGTGCTGATCGGCTCGGCCTCCACGACCGGCGTCGGGTCGTCGACGAACAGATCGGCGCTGGTTGCTGCCTCGGCGGTTCCTGCCAGCACAACGGTGGCGGCCAAAACCAGGCCGCCGATCTTCGCCTTGCCGAGAGCTGCGGCCAAGGTGGGGTGCTTGCTGAAATTCACAGGTCCTCCGAGGTGAGCGGGTCTATTACCCGGTCGTCCCTGAAAGTAGCCGTGCTGTTACGCACTGTCAGCAATTATCACTCAGACGGACTAGTCCCGATAGGCCATGTCCACCCCGGTGGGTCAGTCGGCCGCTCTACTTCGTCGCCGCATCGGCGGTGGCAGCCTGGCGGGCCAGCGCCACCAGCGTGCGCATCGCCGTACCTGTCCCGCCCTTGGGCGTGTAGCCGAAGGGCTCACCCTCGTTGAAGGCCGGACCGGCGATGTCGAGGTGTGCCCAGGTCACACCGTCGGGGACGAACTCTTGCAAGAAGAGTCCCGCGACCTGCATCCCGCCCCACCGATCGCCGATGTTGGCGATGTCGGCCACCTTCGAGTCCATGGACCCGCGCATCTCGGGCGGCATCATCATCGGCCACATCTGCTCGCCCACCGACGTTGCCACGTCGTGGACGTGCGTGCGGAAATCGGCGTCGTTGGCCATGATTCCGCTGGTCTTGTTTCCCAACGCCACGACAGCGGCACCCGTGAGAGTGGCGACGTCGACGATCATGTCGGGTTTGTCCTCTCCGGCCCGCACGATGGCGTCGGCCAGCACGAGGCGTCCTTCGGCGTCGGTGTTGAGGACCTCGACAGTGCGACCGCCGCGAATGGTGATCACGTCGCTCGGCCGCTGGGCCGAGCCGGACGGCATGTTCTCGGCGAGGGCCAGGTACCCCGTGACGTTGACTTCGGGTTTGAGTCGCGCGATCGCGGTCATCGCACCGAGCACCGCCGCGGCGCCGCTCATATCGCTCTTCATCGCGTCCATGTTGGCAGCCGGTTTGATCGAAATGCCTCCGGAGTCAAACGTGATGCCCTTGCCGACCAGCGCCAGGTGGCGCGTGGCCTTCGAGTGCCGGTAGGCGATGCGAACGAGTCGCGGCGGGTTGACCGACCCCATGCCAACTCCGAGCAGTCCGCCGAACTTTCCCTTGGCGAGGGCCGCTTCGTCGAGGATCTCGACGTTGAGCTTGAGGCTGCGACAGGCAGACACTGCCGTGTCGGCGAAGTCGGCTGGCGCGAGGTCTGAGGGTGCGGTGTTGATCAGGTCGCGCACCAGGTGCAGGCTCTTGGCCATGGCCTTCACCTCGTTGACCATGGCGGCGGCCTCCTTCTCGTTGGCCAGCGGGGTGGCCACTGTGATGGCCTTCACCGGTGCCTTGTGAGCCTTCGCCGACTCCTTCCGGTACGTGGTGAAGGCGTAGGCACCAAACAGGGCGCCCTCAGTGATCGCCCTCAGCTCGTCGTCTGAGGCGGCAGGCAGGGCCAGGACCACGCTGTCCATACCGGCGGCGGCGCGCACGGCGTTGCCGGCTGCGCGGCGAAGGCCCTCGGCATCTGGCACGGTCTCGCCGAGCCCAACGGCGATGACGACGGGCGATGCGACAGTTCCAACCTTGGGAATCCGGGTGACCTGTCCGGCGTCACCGGACGCGCCCAACGACGTCAGCGCGCGGGTCAACGTCCGTCCGTACGCCGAGCTGACCGCCGTCGATCCGGGAGCGACTTTGATCGAGTCACGCTTCTTCAGGACGCCGATCACAACGGCGTTTGCGCGGATTCGGGCTGGGTTGCTGCTGCTCAGTTCGATCGAGGTCACAGATCCTCACTCCGGTATCAGTGGGCGGTTGCCACACCCTAGTGCGAACCGGTGCCGGGTAGCCTCCGGTGCATGACCTCCTCGCTCCGACGCACGCCCGTTTTCGACCGCCACCTGGCACTTGAGGCCAAGATGGCTGATTTCGGCGGGTGGGAGATGCCGATCGAGTATCCGGGGGGTGGCGTCCTGAAGGAGCACGCCGCCGTGCGCGAACGAGTCGGCCTCTTCGACGTGTCACACCTTGGCAAGATGCGCGTGAGCGGAACGGGTGCGCGGCACTTCGTCAACAGCCAGTTCACCAACGACCTCGGGCGGATCGAACCGGGTCAGGCCCAGTATTCGATGTTGTGTGATGCCACCGGCGGAGTCATTGACGACCTCATCGTGTACCTGCGATCGGACGACGACATCTTTGTCGTTCCCAACGCGGCGAACACGGCGGCGGTCGTTTCGCATCTGGCTGAGGCCGCGCCGCAAGGCATCACTGTCGAGAACCAGCACGATGACTTTGGCGTCCTCGCAGTGCAGGGTCCACGTGCGGACGCCGTCATGCAGTCGCTGTCTTTGCCGCACGGTGGCGAGTACATGGCCTACGTCGATGCCGAGTTCTCCGGGACTCCGGTGACGGTCTGCCGCACTGGGTATACCGGCGAGCGCGGGTACGAGCTGATCCCGACGTGGGAGGCGTGCCTCTCGCTGTGGGACGCCCTCGTCTCGGCTGTGGCGGCAGAGGACGGACGGCCAGCTGGTCTCGGTGCCCGAGACACCCTTCGCACCGAGATGGGATACCCGTTGCATGGTCAGGATCTGTCGCTGACGATCTCACCGGTACAAGCGCGAGCGGGCTGGGCAGTCGGGTGGGACAAAGCCGAGTTCTCAGGACGCGCTG
>JBDTTS010000219.1:0-4574 GCA_039930525.1 Actinomycetes bacterium
CGTCAAGCCTGACCTCGTCCCGACCGGCGATCAGTCGTCAATGGGTCTGCTCGAGGTCTGGCCTGCCTACGACGACGTCTTCGATCCGATCAACCGGGTTTTCCTGCCGCGGGCAGACATCGCTACCGAGACCTTGGTTGCTGGGCTCATCGAGCTCGGCTGGGAGGTTGAGGACGTCACCGCTTACCGCACGGTCCGTGCAGCACCGCCGGCTGCTGAGATCCGTGAGGCGATCAAGACCGGCGGTTTTGATGCCGTTCTGTTCACCTCGTCGAGCACGGTGCGCAACTTGATCGGGATCGCGGGCAAGCCACACGCGACGACCGTGGTGGCGTGCATCGGCCCGGCGACAGCCAAGACGGCCGAAGAGCATGGTCTGCGCGTCGACGTCCTTGCCGACAAACCCGCCGTTGGTGTGCTCGCTGAAGGACTTGCGGCATTCGGCGCGGCGCAGCGCCTTGAGCTGCTCGACGCCGGTGAGACGGTGTGGAGACCGAGTCTTCGGCGTGCAGCCGCCCGTCGTAAGGCAAGCAAGTAGTCACGGTGTTCCCCACTGACCGAGCGCGACGTCTGCGGCGTACCGCTGCGTTGCGGCGGTTGGTGGAGCAGACCCGGCTGCACCCCGCCGATTTCGTGCTGCCCCTCTTTGTGAAAGAGGGGCTCAGCGAGCCACACGATGTGGTGTCGATGCCGGGGGTGCAGCAACACACTCTTGACTCGCTGCGCAAGACCGCGAGCGAGGCGGTAGAAGCCGGGGTGGGCGGACTGATTCTCTTCGGCATCCCCCTGCATAAGGATGCCACGGGCACTCAGGCCGACGCCGACGGCGGCATCGTGCAGCAGGCGTTGCGTGCGCTACGGACCGACCTGGGTGACGGCGCAGTCTTGATGGCCGACCTCTGTCTCTGTGAGTACACCGACCATGGGCACTGTGGGCCGTTGACCTCGGATCTGTCGACGGTCGACAACGACATCACTCTGATGCGCTATGCATCGGTGGCGCGCGCACAGGTCGAAGCCGGCGCCGACATCGTGGCGCCGAGCGGAATGATGGACGGTCAGGTTGGCACCATCCGCGAAGCCATCGACACAGCAGGTTATGCCGACCGGGCGATCCTCGCGTATGCGTCTAAGTACGCGTCGGCGTTCTACGGTCCGTTCCGCGAAGCTGCCGAAAGCACCCCGTCGTTCGGTGACCGCCGGTCGTACCAGATGAATCCGGCGAACGGCGACGAGGCGCTGCGCGAAGTGTTTGCCGATCTCGACCAGGGAGCCGACGCGGTGATGGTGAAACCGGCCGGTGCCTATCTCGACGTAATTGCACGGGTGAGTGACGTTGTCGACGTGCCGGTTGCGGCGTACCAGGTAAGCGGTGAGTACGCGATGATTGAGGCGGCCGCTGCTCAGGGGTGGATCGAGCGCGAGCGGGCCATCACTGAGTCGGTCACGGCGATCAAGCGTGCTGGCGCGCGCACGATCCTGACGTACTGGGCGACCGAACTGGCGCTGTCGCTGCGCTGACGCCGAGGTTGCCTTAATTGGCGGTAGTACTCGGAGTTACATCCCAGGTATGAAGTTGAGTGTCAGCCTTGCGGACGAGGACGTCGAGTTCCTGGACGCCTTTGCCGAGACCAGCGGCGTCTCGACCCGATCGGCCGTCCTGCAGTGTGCCGTCGCGCTCCTTCGGCAGTCACAGTTGGCCGACTCGTATGTCGAGGCCTTCACCGAGTGGGACGCTTCACCAGATGCGCAGCCCTGGGACTCGGCCGCCGATGCCGACTGGTCGTCGGAGTGAAGCGCGGCGAGGTCAGATGGGTGCGGCTCGAGCCAGCGGAGGGGGCCGAAGCAAGGAAGCGACAGCCCGCGGTCATTGTCAGCAACGACGGGGCCAACGATGCCGCGTCACATATCGGTCGAGGGGTCGTCACCGTCGTGCCACTCACCTCGAACACCGAGCGAGTTTTTCCTTTTCAAGTGTTGGTGCCCTCAGACGTGTCCGGCCTTCCGAGGGATAGCAAGGCGCAGGCAGAACAAGTGCGATCGTTGTCAGTGACACGGATCGGCGGCGGCGTTGGCACGCTCACCGATGACGTCATGGCGAAGTTGGATGATGCGTTGAGAACTCACCTCCGCCTCTAGCACCAGGGCCAACGTCCGTCCACGGCCGCAGTATCTCCAGATAGCGTGGCATCAGGAGGTATCGACCATGGCTGAACCTGCCATCCGCACGGTGGGATTGACGAAGCACTTCGGTGACGTCGTCGCACTCGACGGTCTGACGCTGGATGTCCCGCGGGGCGAGATCTTCGGGTTTCTCGGCCCCAACGGAGCGGGTAAGAGCACGACCGTTCGCCTGTTGCTGCACCTGATCCGACCAACCGCTGGCGAGGCCTGGGTCATGGGCATCCCGACATCAGACGTCGCGCGCGCCCATCGCCATGTCACGTACGTCCCTGGCGACGTGTCGCTGTGGCCGCAGCTCACCGGCACCGAGACGTTGGAGCTGCTTGGCAACATCTCGGGCGAGGTCGACGTCGCCTTTCGCGACGAGGTGATCGAGCGGTTGCAGTTCGACCCGAGCAAGCGCGTGCGCTCCTACTCCAAAGGAAATCGGCAGAAGATCGCACTGGTCGCGGCCTTTATGACGCGTCCGGACGTCATGCTGCTTGACGAGCCCACGGCCGGCCTCGACCCGCTGATGGAGGCGGAGTTTCAGCGACTGGCGCGAGAGGCGTCCGTACGTGGTCAGACCGTGTTTTTGTCGTCGCACATCCTCGACGAGGTCGAAGACCTGTGTCACCGGGTGGCCATCTTGCGTGAGGGGCAGCTGATCGAGGTGGCCACTCTCGACCAGCTGCAAGAGCTCGACACCACGATCTTTGACATCACTCTTGACGACGCGGCCGCCGCGCTCGACGGCGTCGGCGACATCGAGGGCGTCACTCGCGTTGAGGTCAACGGTGACAGCGTCCGCGTCCATGTGAAGGGCTCACCGGCGCCGTTGCTGCAGCTGCTGGCCACGCTGCACGTTCGGCAGTTGCGCACGCACACGCCATCGCTGGAAGAGATCTTCCTCAGCTACTACTGATTCGGAGGTTCGGTGTGGCTGCCGTCTTGCGGCTCTACGGTCGGCTCACCCGGCGGGGGATCGTGCTGCTGGCGATCGGCGTGGCGTTGTACGTCGCGGTCGAGGCGATCTCGTTCGTGCAGACCTACCCTGACGAGGCGTCCCGCCTGCGCCTGGCCGAGTTTGGCGACCAGCCAGCAATCCGCATGTTGCAGGGCATCCCGCATGCCGTTGAAACCGTCGGCGGGTTCGTCGTCTGGGACGGCGGATGGTTTTTGCAGGCAATTGTCGGGATCTGGGCAATTCTTACGGCGTCTCGGCTGCTCCGCGGTGAAGAGGACAGCGGACGCGCCGAGCTGGTGGGGGCGGCGCCCATCAGCAGTACTCGCGTTGCAGGTGCCGCCATGGCCGTTGTTCTCGCGGGGTGTCTGGTTGCCGGAGCCGCGGTGTTCGCCACCATCGTGGCCCCCAGCGACGATGTGCCCGGGTCGGCACTCTTCGCCGCGGGAGTGACGGGCTTGGGCCTCGTCATGGCCGCCGTCACCGCCGTGGCCGCGCAGTTGTTCGGCGTCCGCCGGCGGGTAGCGGTGGTCGGGGCTGGCGCGCTCGGACTCGCGTTCGTCCTGCGCATGGTCGCCAACAGCAGCGATGGCCGGGCGTGGGTGTCGTGGTTGACGCCCTTCGGCTGGATGGATCAGCTGCGGCCGTTCGGCGACAACAACACGCCGGTTCTGGCGGTCTACTTCCTGGTCGGTGGGGTGCTGTTTGCCGCAGCACTTGCCCTACGCTCCCGCCGAGACCTTGGGTCGGCGTTCTTTGCGATGTCTGGTTCCGTCCGTGCTCGGCCGCTGCTGCTGCAGTCTCCGATCAGGTTCGCGTGGCGGCTGACGTGGGGAGTGTTGCTGGCCTGGGCGGTTGGCATCGGTCTCTACTCGTTCATGATCGGTTCGTTGGTGAAGTCGATGGGCGAGGTGCTCGCCGATGACCCTGCCTACGCGCAGTACCTGGAGGCCGTCGGGCTGGCCAAAGAGACAGTCATCGGGGGCATGGTCGCGGTGACGGCGATCCTCTTCGGGCTGATGGGCAGCCTTTACGCCGCGTGGCGGATCGGCGCGGTGCGGGGCGAAGAAGACGGCGAACGGGCGGAACACCTGCTGACCCGCCCTCTGACCCGCGGCCGGTGGCTGGGTGGACACCTGCTTCTGACGGTTGTTTCGGTGCTGGTGCTTGTCGCAGTGAACGGTTCTGCTCTGTGGTTCGGGGCAGAAGTGACCGGCGCGGGACTGAGCGTGTCTGACACGTTGGCGGCCAGCGCGAACGTGCTGCCGGTGATCGTGTTCTTCGGCGGGCTCGCCGTGGCGATGTTCGGTGTTGCGCCGCGGTTGACGGTCGCAGTTCCCGTGGGTGCGGCGGTGGTGGCCTACATCCTCGGGTTCGTCGGACCCGCGCTCAACCTGCCGGCGTGGGTCCTTGGCCTTTCGCCGTTCTACCACGTGGCCCTGGTGCC
>JBDTTS010000220.1:0-4573 GCA_039930525.1 Actinomycetes bacterium
GCTGACACCCGCTGGTGGTCGCGGCCCTCGTACGTGGCGCGTGCTGTCTGCAACAGACGCCGCCACGACGTGACGTTCGGGCGCCGGCGTAGCAAAGCACGCCGTTCACGCTCGGTCATGCCACCCCAGACGCCGAACTCGACCACGTTGTCAAGAGCGTCGGCTAAGCACTCGGTACGCACGACGCATCCCGAGCACAACGCCTTCGCACGGTTTTGTGCCGCTCCCTGAACGAACAGGGCATCGGGGTCAGTCGTGCGGCACGCCGCTCGTGCTGACCAATCTTCAATCCACGCCATGGGCCCTCCCCCTTAGTGACCCGTCCCCTGGGCCACCACGTTCTGTCACCACATCAACTCCTGTGGCACCGGCGATACCAGATTTGGCTACGCCATGTAACTGTTGACGGTAGGGATATGTGGCCCTTCACCAAAAGCCCCCGGATGGGGGAACTCTTGTGGCCCAATCGAACTATGGACAGCCCAATCAGAAGCAGCGCGCCTACGATCTGTGCCTAGGCCACTACGGACGGTGTCCGAAACCGTGAGAAAGTCGGCCCCGTGGCGTAGCCAGTGGTCGGGGCTCCGACGGCTCTCGCCTACCCTGTAGGGGTGGCTTCCCCTGTAGGCGGCGCCGGAGTCCGGGCGCTGCTCTTTTTCGCGCTGAGCGCCGTTTCCGGCGTCCTCGTGGCAGGCATCGCGCTTCCGGCGATCGGAGTTGTCGGCCTCACCGCCAAGCGGGGGGCTGAGAACTTTCAGTCGCTTCCCGCCGAGCTCACCGTTCCCCCACTCAAGCAGCGCTCTCGACTGCTCGCCGCTGACGGCACCGTGATCGCTCGGTTTTACAGCCAGAACAGGGTCTACGTTCCGATCAAGAAGATCTCGCCGCAGATGCGCGACGCGATTGTCGCGATCGAAGACGCCCGCTTCTACGAGCACAACGGCATCGATGTCCGCGGAACGTTTCGCGCTCTTGTGGCGAACACCCAGGCCGGAACGGTGACCCAGGGCGGATCGACCATCACTCAGCAGTACGTGAAGAATGTCCTCGCAGACACTGCGGACACGCGTGAAGAGCGCGAGGCCGCCACCGCTGACACCGTCACACGAAAGCTCCGTGAGCTGCGCTACGCGCTGGGACTCGAAGAGAAGTGGAGCAAGCGCCGGATCCTCGAGGGCTACCTGAACATCGCCTATTTCGGCTCCCAGGCATACGGGATCGAAGTGGCGTCGCAGCGCTACTTCTCAGTGCCGGCCTCCGATTTAGATGCCGGACAGGCAGCGACTCTTGCGGGCATCGTCAAGTTTCCTTCGCTCTACGACCCGCTGATCAATCCGAAAGAGAGCGAAGCCCGTCGCGACTTCGTCCTCCAACGAATGGCTGACGAGAACATGATCAGCCAAAGCGTGGCCAGCAAGTTCGCCAAGCGCCCCCTGAAGAAGACGCTCGATCCCAGCGATCTCACGCGTGGCTGTCTCGTTTCTCAGGCGCCCTTCTTCTGCGACTACGTCCAGGAGACGTTTCTGCTCGACCCGGCCTACGGTGCCACAAGGGGGGACCGGCGAAGGCTGCTCTACGGCGGCGGTCTGTCGATCACGACCACCCTCCAGATGGACGACCAGAAGTCGGCACAGAGCGGGATCGAGACCGTCCTCCCCACCGGCGACCCAAGTGGCCGCGTCGCTGCCATCGCCATGATCGAGCCAGGCTCCGGCAACGTGACGGCGATGGCTCAGAACCTCAAGTACGGAGAGGGCAAGAACGCCAGTTACATCAACAACGCTGTCGACCTCCCGTACTCCGGAACCAACGGTCAACAACCAGGTTCCACCTTCAAGCCCTTCACAATCGCCGCTGCGATCGAGCAGGGCTTAGCAATGGACGACATCATCGCATCGCCTTCTCAGCGCACGATGCCTTACGGGTCATACCGCGACTGCGCGGGCAACACCCAAGACACCTGGCCCGTGACCAACTACAGCGGCGCGGCGCCCGGAAACTACGACATGTACTCCGGGACCGCGGACTCCATCAACACCTACTTCGCCGAGCTGGCCAAGCGCACCGGCCTCTGCAATGTGTGGGACGTCGCTTCGCGCGCGGGGGTGAAAGCTGCTGGCAACAACGACACCTCCGATCCCAATGGAAGTTGGTCAGCAGGTGACGCCCCTGTCGATGCGACCGGAATGCAGAAAACTCCGGGCATCATCGGCGGCTCGTTCGGCATGTCACCGCTCACCTTGGCTGAGTCGTACGCCACCTTCGCGGCACGTGGCCTGCACTGTGCGCCGCGCGTCATTACCGAGATTCGGAACCGCGACAAAGAACAGCTCGAAGTCCCTGGGCCCCAATGCGAGCAGGCGATCGACCGCAAGGTCGCCGACGCCGTCAACGACGTCTTGGTGGGAGTCGTCCAGAACGGCACCGCTGCTGAGATGAATCTTGGGCGCCCCACCGCAGGAAAGACCGGGACCACCAATGACTTTCGGGCGCTGTGGTTCGCCGGGTACACCCCGAACCTGGCGGCGGCCGTCTGGACAGGACACCCCCGATCGCCCAGCAGGTTCCCCATGGCGAACGTCACTATCAATGGCGAGTACCGGAGCGCGTGGGCCGGAAGCTCACTACCTGGCCCGATCTGGCGGATAGCCATGCTCGGTGCCGTGGCCAATCTGCCGGCCGAAAACTTCGTGCCCATCGACCCCGAGCTCATCGACGGCGCTCAGGTCTCAATGCCCTCGCTCGCCGGACTCAATCGCAAAGAGGCGTTGAAGCAACTCACTCGCCTCGGCATCAACGCAAGCGTTTCGTCGACTCCCGTTTCCTCGTACCAACCAGCCGGAAGCGTTGCCTACACCACACCCGGCCCCGGCACGACAGTCGAGCCAGGTGACTCAGTGGTGCTGTTCCTGAGCAGCGGAGAACCGCCTCCCCCCGAGCCCGTGGAGACCAATCAGAACGACGGAGGCGGTGGTGGTGGCTCACCTGACGGCGGAGGATCGCCTGGCGACTCAGGGGGAAGCGACGGCGGGGGTAGCGGAAACAATGGAAACAATGGCGGAGGCAACGGCAACAGCGGGAGCAACGGCAACAACGGTTAGCCCGCGAGTTGGCGCTTCACCTCTGCTGCCACCCGGCCGCCGTCGGCGCGGCCGGCCACGGTGGGCTGCACGGCCTTCATGACTTGGCCCATCGCCTGAGGGCTCGACGCATCCGTATCGGCGATCGCGGTGGCTATCAGCCGGGCGAGTTCGGCGTCCTCCAGCTGTGCGGGCAGGTAGCCCTCGATGACCGTAGCCTCAGCCATTTCAGCGCTGGCCCGGTCGGGGTGCCCGGCGTCGCCAAAGGCGGTTGCCGCCTCTTTGCGCTTCTTCAGCTCGCGGGCCAAGACCTTCTGCACCTCGTCGTCACTGAGCTCACGGGCCTGCTTGCCAGCGACCTCCTCGTTGGTGATGGCGGTCAAGACCATGCGCAGCGTGGATCGCCGCACGTCATCTTGTGCTCGCATCGCATCGGTGAGATCTGCATGCAACTGTTGCTTGAGGCTCATCCCGCCATCTTTGCCTACCCATAGGCAATGTCACACTTCATTTCGTGCCCCGCCTTCGAACACTGGTAGCTGCCGCAGCTCTCTTCAAGACCGCCGGAATCGCCTATGCCTTGGCGGAGGCCCACCAGTACCGGCTCCGACGATTCACCGTCCCCGTCCTCGCGTCGGGCGCCGAAGCACTGAGGGTGCTTCACATATCTGACCTGCACCTCACACCCCGACAGAAGGGGAAGGCCGCCTGGATACGGGGGTTGGCGGCCCTTGAACCTGATCTCGTTGTCAACACCGGCGACAACCTCGCCCACCCGAACGCCGTCGCCACCGTCCTTGAGACCCTCGACCCCCTGCTCGATATTCCAGGTGTGTTCGTCATGGGATCCAACGACTACTACGGACCGGTGTGGAAGAACCCCGCTCGCTACCTCCTTCCCGACTCTGGCAAGAGGATTTTCGGCCAAGAGCTCCCATGGGATTCGCTGCGCGACGCGTTCGTGTCCAGTGGGTGGCGTGATCTCAACAACCGGACGGCGCACCTGACCATTCGTGGGCAAGAGATCGCTGCCGTCGGCACTGACGATCCCCACCTCGGGCTCGACCGCTACTCCACCGTGCAGTACTCGGCCTCAGAACCCGGCGTGCTGCGTATGGGGGTGACCCACGCCCCGTACCTGCGCGTGCTTGACGCCATGGCCAACGATGGTGTGCAACTCACCCTCGCGGGGCACACCCACGGGGGACAGTTGTGCATCCCGGGCTACGGCGCTCTCGTGACGAACTGCGACCTGCCGACTGCTCAGGCCAGGGGCCTGCACAGACGCGGCGACGGGTGGCTACACGTCTCGGCCGGCGTCGGCACCTCGCCAACTGCTCCGATCCGCTTCGCCTGTCCTCCTGAGGCCACACTGCTGACCTTGGTTCCCCAGCAATAGCCGCCGGTCACCCCTGGCTATTGGTTCGGTAGGCTGACCAGGCTTTGGCGGGGTGTGGCGCAGCTTGGTAGCGCGCTTCGTTCGGGACGAAGAG
>JBDTTS010000221.1:0-4569 GCA_039930525.1 Actinomycetes bacterium
GCCATCAGTCGCTTACGAGCCTCCAGCAGATCGTCTCCTGGCTCCAGGAGGAGCGCCTCTGAGAGTGCCGCTTCGGCCGCGGACCGTAGCGTGGCCACTCGTCTCGTCGTCAGACCCAGCCCATCGAGGTCGCCTGCCAGCACCTGACGAGGGGACGGGAACAGCCTCGACACCGTGCGCTCCGACAACACACCCTCAACCTCGCCACCGGTTCGCTCCACAATCCGCCCGAGAATCGTCCGAGCTGCAGCCACCGACACCCGCTGCCCGACGATGGCGCGCACGAGGATCTCCCACCCATCGACCGCGCCGGGTACTCGCAGCCCTGGTCGTGCCCGCACCATCGGACGCAGCACAGTCATCCTGTTCAGCCCGGCCTCAATCGCATCGATGTCGGCGCCAAGGTCGCAAAGCCGCCGAACTGCAGCCATAGCTGGACCGATCGCGCCGAGGTCAGAGGTCGTCAACTGCACATGCACGGAATCGTCCTTGGCCTCGAGCGCCATCACCGCAGTGCCCGCTGTAACGGTGAGCGAACGCGTGTAGCGCTGTCCGTCGTACGCCTCTACGCCGTCTACCGCACGCGCTCCCAAGAACGTGAGTAGCCGGCGCCCGTCCCACGGTGTCGTTGCAGTCAGGCGAAGCGCCAGCGAGCCGCCATCGGCGGGGCGGTCGGGTGTCGCCGGTTGACGGCGTAGCTCGGTCGGACTTGCCCCGTACTCCCGACGCATCACATCGTTGAACTGCCGCAGGCTGCCGAAACCCGCAGCAAACGCGACGTCCGTGACTGGTAGTGCGGTCTGCTCAAGTAGGGTCCGCGCTGTCTGAGCCCGGCGTGCCTGCGCCAGGCCTAACGCACCGGTGCCCACCGATGTCACCAACAGCCGGTGTAGATGCCGCTCACTCACCGAGAGCCGCTGCGCCAAACCTGCCACGCCACCGTCATCCACCGCGCCTTGACCAATGAGGGACAGCGCCCGGTCAACGACTCCAGTCTCGTCAGCGATGTGCGGCCTCGCCGCGATGCGCTCTGGACGGCAGCGTCGGCAGGCGCGGAAACCGGCAGCCACAGCCGCAGCTGGCAGCGCGAAATAGCGGACGTTCTCAGGCTTCGGCGTCCGAGCCGGACACGACGGCCGACAGTAGATTCCGGTGGACGTGACACCAAGGACAAAGCGTCCGTCGAACCGGCGGTCTCGCGATGACACGGCCCGATACAGCGACTCGGCGTCGTGGCCGGGGATCGCGGTCAGAGTGGCTGTGGGGCTCATGCCATCATCCAACCGCGCCCAAGGTGCCCCGACTAGCGGAATTCAGACATCGCGCTGCGAAAATCCCAGTTGTCCACATCATGGACCAAGGGAAAGTTCCACCACCGCGGGTGAATGCGTCGTTCTTGGAATCGTGTCTAGTGCTCGCCAAGCATCTCGGCGACCATAACGGCCAGCTCGAGACTCTGGGTTCGGTTCAGCCGAGGGTCGCACGCGGTCTCCCAGCGCATCGGCAGACGCTGCTCCGCGAGTCCTTCAGCTCCGCCGACGCACTCGTAGAGACTGTCCTCCCCGGGTACTCATGAGAAACCACGGAGTCGACTCAACCCCGGGCAGTCTTGCTATCTCTTGCCGCTGCGTGGCGACTTTGTTCCAAGGACGCCATCCGTTACTCTCCTGTGATCTGTTCCTGAGATGACGCTCAGGTACTCAGCCCATCGGGCGCAACTACTGAGCCGGTGCCGTCGATGCCACCAGGTTCTTGGCCCGCAAGGTGCATAATCCCGAGCACGAAACCACGAGAGGTGAATCCCGTGTTTGCTCGTAAGCGTCTCGCCGTCATGGCGACCCTGCTTCTTGCCGCTCTCGCTGCAACGAGCCTGCAGCAGGGGCCCTCCTTCTCGTCAACCGAGCGACAGAAGCATCCTCGCGCCTTTGGCGATCACTCTTACTGGAACACTCGCCTCCCTGCCAAGGCCCCGAAGCACGCCAACAGCAACGCGATTTTGAACTACATGCGGAGTGCCCGTGAGTCCGGCGGAGGATGCATTCGACTTGCCGGAACGGGGAGCAATTCGTGGGGTCAGCCGATCTACTGGTCGCACCGCGGCACCCCTCAGTACAAGGTTCACGCTAAGCAGTACGACCTTCCACCGGAACTGCGTGCCTTACGCATCCCCCTCGGAGCACGGCCGGCGAAGACCAGCGACAAAGCCATGACGGTCTACGACGTCAAGCGCGGATACGTCGTGTCGTTGTGGCATGCAGCATTCAACAAGAAGAACAATTCGTGGTCAGCTGGTGGCGCACAAGTTGCCTACCTGGGTTCAAATGGCCTGGATGCCGACTTGAGGGCCAGCAATGAAAGACGTAATCGGGGAAGCATGCGGGGTAACAACGGTGCCACATCCGCTGTCCACTATGACGAGGTGAGGTCGGGCGCCATTCGCCACATCTTGAAGATTTCTTCCGGGCCGGAGGTATCGACGCAATCGGTCCTGCCCGTGGTGCACAGTGACGGCGACTCTTCCAACCCCAATGCGCCGGCCCAGGGGACGCGTCTACGCCTGAAGGCGTCGGTCAATCTCAAGTCCGTCAAGCTCAGCAGGCAGGCGCGAGTGATAGCCCGAGCGATGCAACGGTACGGCGTCTACATCGGCGACAGCGGTGGCACAACGAGCCTCAAGCTGGAGAACACCCGTGTTCAAGGGCTCGGACAACGCTGGAACATGAGTTCAACAGCGCTCTGCCGTCTCCCCTTGAGCCCCAAGTACTGGAAAGTGGTACCGAAGAACTATCACCCGCACCGCTGAACCCGCTTCAATACAGATCCCTGTCACCCATGACGACTACTCAAAAGTGCGCGCTTGGAGCGGGTGCTCGTCCTTCAGGCTGTCGACCACTGTGGCATCGGAGTTACGGGACCCCGTGAACTGCTCCAGTCGCAGATCACGACCCTGGTGTGCGCCAGGGACCAGACCACGTTGATGCTAAAGCATTCGTCGCGCAGTCGTCCGTTCAAAGATTCGATGTAGTGGCGCTCACAGAAGGGGCTAAGGCCCCGTTGCGGAGAGTCGGAGTACGAGCGAGGAGCTAACTAGGCTGGTTGCCCGAGGAGGGGCCTTCCTTCACCCATCGACGCGAAACCCGCTCAAGCGCAACCCAGTAGAGACGGTTCTTCAGCCTCTTCCGAGAGGGTGCAGTCGTCCGTGAGCCTGCGCTACGAGCCACCAGTGCGCTCCACCCGTCGAGAAGAACCAGGGCTTCCACCAAAACCGCATGCGGCCCTGGCTCGGGCACATCTCCGAGATAGCCCCGCTCCAGCTCGCGCCGCAAAATGGCAGCGGCGCAGGCTCCCCCAAGCGCCATGGGATACCTGTTCTCCAGGCGAACCTCCGCCTCGAGCCGAAAACGGGCGAGATCTTCCCACGGTGGCACCGACCAGCGGGGCAACGGGTCGATCACCCAGATATCACCTGGGTCGCGATACAGCACGTTCCGGGGGCTGAAGTCGCCGTGACAGGGGACCAACACCCACGGCTCGCCGTTGGCGGACGTTGCCAAGGTCGCTCGCTCGACGATGGATTCCAGTAGGCCCGGATCGACTCCCCGATCCGCCAGGTAGGAGTGGAACTCTTCGAGCTTGTCGAGCGCCGCGCCCACGGTCGCCGGCCGACCGCCAACCGGTGGCTCTTCCCACGGCGTCGCCTGGTACTCACGCAGCCAGCGACCAACGCGCTGGCCGATCGTTGCGACAACTTCTCTTGCCTGCGGATCACGTGCTGTCGTCCCCAAGTTGCGCAATCGGTTCTTGACCGTCGGCTGGGACACCAGCCCCATAACAACCGTCGCATCGTCCGGCAGACATGCCAACGGCTCGACCGCATGCATCCAGGACAGACCGCTCTGGCGGACGGCCCGTTCGATGTGCACCAGACCCCGGTACTCCAGAAGCGCGCCGTCAGACATGTCCGACGGCAGGGGGCTCAACCGAGGCCGCTCTTGCGTGTGTACCGATGGCGCTAGGCCGCGCTCGTGCCGGATCTTCAACCAGGCGGACTGAGCGGGGCCTGTTGTCGTGTCGAACTCCACCGCACCAACGGTGCTCCGATCACGGTCGAGCATTCTCAGCACCCGATACGAGCCAGAGTCAGCCGACACTTCACGGGCGACCTTCGCGACGATGACATCGGACTCGTCGCCTACCAAGGCAGGCCCCCCGTGGAGATCATCTGAACTCAGGAGGTCGGGTTCAGCACGACGAGCTGACCGATGTTGGGCGACGGACCCGAAGCCGTCGCGACCTGCGATCCAGTGGGACCTGTAGGGGCCCACGCTTGATCAGCAATCTCAATGCTCAGGAAGTACGGCGCCGTCGGGATACACGATCGCTCTTCGCGCTCGACCATGGCGTCGGGGGGTTCCATCGTGACCAAACGCGATATCCCGAAGACTCCGATCACGGCCGACCCTTCAGCGCCGACATTGACCGATGGTGCCGTGATGTTGCTCTCCTTGTCGTTAACCTGGCCCGAACTTGCCGATACCGGTGACACTGTCGCGACGCCGGCGTAAGCCG